>NZ_LGQY01000044.1:0-14818 GCF_003116065.1 Azospirillum sp. TSO5
GCACAAAGCTTCGCTTTGTGCTGACGCGGCAGGCGGACCGTAGGTCCGCTGAGAGCGGGGGAGGGTTAGGGAGGGGGCAAATACCTCACTAAGCCAACCGCCATCCTAGGAAAATTTACCTTTACACCCCACCCCGGCAGGCGCTACCGTCCATCCCATGGACCGCGTCACCCGCCTGGACAGCCTTCACCGCACCCATGACGGCCCGACACCGAAGCCCGAGCTTCGCACCGCCCTGCTTGGCGGCGCGGCCCGGGCCAACACCGTCAAACGCGCCGCAACGCTCCGCCTGCACACCGATCTCGCGACCGAAGCGCGCCTTGCATCCGCCCGGCGTCGCGGCGCACTGACGGCAACCGCCTGCCGGACCGATGCGTGGCTGGCCCGCTTGGCCGCCACGCTGGCCCATCACCGCCGGGCGGCGGTGGCTCTGCTCGATCAGCGGAACGCGTATTCCCAATAAAGCGCACGCGCCCGCTGGAAGATCGGACCGGCTGCGAAGCTGCGGTCTTCCACCTTGGTCACCGGCACGCATTTGGCGTGGTTGCCGGTGGAGAAGACCTCGTCGGCCTCCAGCAGATCCTTCGGCGTCAGGGTGCATTCCTCCACCGTCACGCCGTCGTTGCGCAGCAGGGCGATGACGCGCTGGCGGGTGATGCCGTTCAGGAAGCAGCCGTTCGGCACCGGGGTGCGCACGACGCCGTCCTTGGCGATGAAGATATTCGAAGTGGCGAACTCCGCCACATTGCCGATGACATCCAGCATGATGGCGTTCTGGAAGCCGCGCTTGCGCGCCTCGGTCAGCGCCATGCCGGCGTTGGGATACAGGCAGGCGGCCTTGGCCTCGGTCGGGGCCATGGTCGGGATCGGACGGCGGCGGGTGGAGATGCAGGCGGCGAAGCCGGTCGGCTGCGGCAGCGGGTCCTCGTAAATCGACAGGACGAAGCGCGTGCTCTCCGGCGCCGGGGCGACGAAGCCGTCATCGGCGTAGAACATCGGGCGGATGTACAGTTCCGCCTCTTTCGGGAAGCGGCGGATGCCGTCCCAGCACAGCTCCTCGATCTCGCCGGCGGTGACCATCGGCTCCAGCCCCATCACCTGGGCGGAGCGGATGGCGCGGGCGCAATGCAGGTCGAGGTCGGGGGCCACGCCCTGGAAGGCGCGAGCGCCGTCGAAGACCGTCGAAGAGAGCCACAGCGTGTGGGAGAGCGGTCCGACGATTGGCGGATTGCCCTCCATCCATTCGCCCTGGATCCAGCTCCACGCCTGGCCTGCCATGCCGCCCATGATTGGTCCTTCCCTAGAAAGAAAATGTGTCCATACGCTGGGCGCCGCCGGCCGGCACCGCCCATTCGTGGCTCGTCGTCGTTGGTGATCTCCCGAAGAGCATACCCCCTCCCCGCCGCCGGTCAACCGGTCCGCATGCAATCGTCCCGTGCGATGGAGCGGATTGCGGACTCGGCCGTTGATACAGGGGAGCGCACGACCGCGAACAATCGACGGATAGGAGCCACCTCATGCCGATCACCGAACCCGGCCTCAGCGCCGCCCCACCCAACCCGTTTCCCGGCCCGCACGAGGATGTCCCGGTCGTCGACCTGCCGGGGACCGACAACCCCGACCTGCCCGATCCCGGCGGTCCCGGCACCACCGACACCCCGGCCCCCGGCAACGACCTGCCGCCGTCGCGGCCCACCGATCCCGACTTCGTCTGACCCCGCACAAACGAAAAAGGCGCCCCCGAAGGGGCGCCTTTTTCCTTGTCGCAAACGCTCTTCGCGGTCAGCGGCGCACGACCATCAGCTTCTTGATCTCGGCGATGGCCTTGGCGGGGTTGAGACCCTTCGGGCACGCCTTGGTGCAGTTCATGATGGTGTGGCAGCGATAGAGACGGAACGGATCCTCGAGGTTGTCGAGGCGCTCGCCCGTCATCTCGTCGCGGCTGTCGGCGATCCAGCGATAGGCCTGGAGCAGGATCGACGGGCCGAGGTAGCGGTCGCCGTTCCACCAGTAGCTGGGGCAGGAGGTCGAGCAGCAGAAGCACAGGATGCACTCGTAGAGGCCGTCCAGCTTGGCGCGGTCCTCCGGCGACTGCAGACGCTCGCGGCTCGGGGCCGGCGACTGGGTCTGCAGCCACGGCTTGATCGAGGCGAGCTGGGCATAGATGTGCTTCAGGTCGGGGACCAGATCCTTCACCACCGGCATGTGCGGCAGCGGGTAGATCTTGACGTCGCCCGGAACCTCGTCGATCGCCTTCAGGCAGGCCAGCGTGTTCGTGCCGTCGATGTTCATCGCGCACGACCCGCAGATGCCCTCGCGGCAGGACCGGCGGAAGGTCAGGGTGCTGTCGACCTGGTTCTTGATGTAGATGATCGCGTCGAGCATCATCGGCCCGAACTTGTCGAGGTCGACCACGTAAGAGTCGACGCGCGGGTTCTGGCCGTCCTCCGGGTTCCAGCGGTAGATCTTGAAGGTCTTGGCCCGCTTGGCGCCGTTCGCGACGTTGACGGTCTTGCCGACGCCGACCTTGGAGTTGGCTGGCAGGTTGAATTCAACCATAGCTGATTTCCTTTATCCGGCGGGCCTTAGTACACGCGGGCCTTGGGCGGGAAGACCTCGACCTCGTCGGTCAGGGTGTACATGTGGACCGGGCGGTAATCGATCTTCGTCTCGCCGTTGTCCGCGACCCAGATGACGGTGTGCTTCATCCAGCCTTCGTCGTCGCGGTTCGGATAGTCCTCACGGGCATGGGCGCCGCGGCTTTCCGGACGGTTCTGGGCGGAATGCAGGGTGGCGACCGCCTGGCCCAGCAAATTGTCCAGTTCCAGCGCCTCGACCAGATCGGAGTTCCAGACCAGCGTACGATCGGAGATCGCCATCTCGCCCTTCTTGGCATAGACGGCGTCGATCTTCTTCACGCCCTCGTCCAGGACCTCGCCGGTGCGGAAGACGGCGCAGTTGTTCTGCATCGTCCGCTGCATCTCCAGCCGCAGGTCGGCCGACTTGATCGAGCCCTTGGCGTTGCGGATGCGGTCGAACCGCTCCAGCGCCTTGTCGCAGCTGTCGGCCTTGACCGACGGGGCCTTGCCCGGCTTGACGACCTCGGCGGCGCGGATGGCGGCCGCGCGGCCGAACACCACCAGATCGAGCAGCGAGTTGGAGCCCAGGCGGTTCGCGCCGTGGACCGACACGCAGGCCGCCTCGCCGATCGCCATCAGGCCCGGCACCACCTGATCCGGGTTCGAAGCGGTCGGCGACAGAACCTCGCAGTGAACGTTGGTCGGGATGCCGCCCATGTTGTAGTGGACGGTCGGCAGAACCGGGATCGGCTCCTTGGTCACGTCCACGCCGGCGAAGATCTTGGCCGTCTCGGCGATGCCGGGCAGGCGCTGGTGGATGATCTCCGGCGGCAGGTGCTCGAGGTGCAGGTGGATGTGGTCCTTGTGCTCACCCACGCCGCGGCCTTCGCGGATCTCGATGGTCATCGAGCGGGACACGACGTCGCGCGACGCCAGATCCTTGGCCGACGGGGCATAGCGCTCCATGAAGCGCTCGCCGTTGGAGTTGGTCAGGTATCCGCCCTCGCCGCGCACGCCCTCGGTGATGAGGCAGCCGGAGCCGTAGATGCCGGTCGGGTGGAACTGCACGAACTCCATGTCCTGCAGGGGCAGGCCGGCGCGCAGGATCATGCCGCCGCCGTCGCCGGTGCAGGTGTGGGCCGAGGTCGCCGAGAAGTAGGCGCGGCCGTAGCCGCCGGTCGCCAGCACGACCATCTGGCCGCGGAAACGGTGCAGCGTGCCGTCGTCCAGGTTCCAGGCCAGCACGCCCTTGCAGACGCCGTCCTCCATGATGAGGTCGAGCGCGAAGTATTCGACGAAGAACTCCGCCTCGTGCTTCAGCGACTGCTGGTAGAGGGTGTGCAGGATGGCGTGGCCGGTGCGGTCGGCGGCGGCGCAGGTCCGGTAGGCCTGGGTCTTGCCGTACTGCGCGGTCATGCCGCCGAAGGCGCGCTGGTAGATCTTGCCTTCCGGCGTGCGCGAGAAGGGCACGCCGTAGTGCTCCAGCTCGATGATCGCCGGGATGGCCTCGCGGCACATGTACTCGATGGCGTCCTGGTCGCCCAGCCAGTCCGACCCCTTCACGGTGTCGTACATGTGGTAGCGCCAGTCGTCCTCGCCCATGTTGCCGAGCGCGGCCGAGATGCCGCCCTGCGCCGCCACGGTGTGGGAGCGGGTCGGGAACACCTTGGTGATGCAGGCGGTCTTCAGGCCCTTTTCGGCCATGCCGAAGGTGGCGCGCAGACCGGCGCCGCCGGCGCCGACGACGACGACGTCATAGGTGTGGTCGATGATGTTGTAGGCGGTCGCCATGGTCGTCAGGCTCCGATGAAGATCTTCACGACGGCCAGCACGCAGGCCGCCGCCAGGGCGAAGGACAGGAACTTGACGCCGATGATCAGCGCCATCTTCTGCCATTCCACATGCACGTAGTCCTCGATGACCACCTGCAGCCCGGACTGGGCGTGGTGAAAGGTGACCACGGCGGTGAGGACCATCATGACGGCCGAGAAGGGCGACTTCATCCAGGTGATGAACCCGGCGTGATCGGCACCGAGATGGCCGATGACGCCGAAGACGAACCAGACGGTCAGCGGGACCAGGGCGATCGCGGTCAGACGCTGCGACCACCAATGTTCGGTGCCATGCTTGGCGGAACCCAGACCGCGCGCGACCTGAAGCGGCGAACGGAGGGTCTTGCTATTGGACGCCATGTCTTATCTCCTCACCACACGGCCAAGCCGACGATCCAGGTCAGCACGGTCAGCACCGCCGTCGCGCCGAGGACGACCTTGTTGTTGCGGTCGGCATCGGTCAGCTCGAACGACTTGCCGGCGTCCCAGACCAGATGGCGGATGCCGTTGCACAGGTGGTAGTACAGCGCCGCCGACCAGCCGAACATCAGCAGCAGGCCGAAGAACGACCCGATGAAGCCCTGCGCGCGTGCGAACGCCTCCGGACCGGCGGCGGCGGCGACCAGCCACCAGACCAGCAGGAGCGTGCCGACAGCCAGCCCGACGCCCGTGATGCGGTGCGTGATGGACATGACTGCGGTCAACGGGAGTTTGTAGACTTGAAGGTGCGGGGAGAGCGGCCGACCGCTGCCGTTTGCCATTGCGTCGTCCTCTGTTCGCGGCCGGACGCGGCGCAACATGACGATTGCCGCGGCGGCTGGGTGGTGCGTGCCCTTTTGGGACGGCTGTCCCGTCCTATTGGTTGGCGCAATGAATTACGCTCCCGCAGCAGCCGAGTCAACGGCGGGGGGTGGCCGAAAGTGCTGGTGTGACGATTTTGGCGCAGCGCGGGAAGTGGCTGAAAAGAAACGGCCTTCGGGTTCTGTGGTATTACCAGCGAATGAGGCCAGTCTGGGACCGCCGCGCCTGGCCCCCCGCTACTTGTCGAAGCGGCGCACGTTCTCGACCATCATCGAGTACATCTGCGTAATCAGTTCAGCGGGTCGAAGACGGCCGAACGGAATGTTGTCCTTGGCCCATTCGACCAGCCCCGGCGGTGGCTTCACCGGCGCCACCTCGTACCCCGCCTTCTTCAACGCGGCGGTCACCGCCTTCGCCTGCTTGGCATAATCCTCGTTGAAGAAGGACTTGTCGGCGTCCTTGATCGCCTTGGCGATGATGTCCTCGATGGGGGCGGGCATGCCGATGCTTGGGCCGGGTCTGGTTGGCGGAAGTGCCGCCACCCTGTCACAGGCGGCGGGGGCGACGCAATCCGGTCGCGTCGCCGGTCAGGCTGGTTTCTCCCCCGCCTGAAGCCTGCCAAGGATGTCCTGATGATCGCGCAGAGCATGGCGGAAGGGATGGCGCATGTGGTCCGACATCCGCTCCATCATTCCGGCGTGGAGGCGATCCGGATCTCCGAGCAGATTGGCCAGCGCGCGGATTTCAGCCATGCCGTAGGCGCAGTGCCGCGGTTTGGCACGCAGCAGGAAATGCATCGATCCGGCGGTTATCAGGCCGCGTCCATGGCGGCGGGCGATCAGTTCCAGCGCCTTGCGGCTGTAGAAGAACACATGCTGGCCGTTGTCCTCGCCGAAATAATACCAGCTGCGGTCCTGCCCGCCGTAGAGTTCGGTCGTGACGATCAGGATGTCCGGATCGAAGGCGAACAATGCTTGCGTATCGCGCGCCGGCTCCGGCAGATGTTCCAGCACCTCGAAGGCGGTGACGACGTCCGCCCGCTCCAGCCCGGCCAGTTCGGCGGAATGGAAAGGCACGTAGAAATTCGGCGTGTAGGGTTCGTGCAGGAAGACGTTCCAGCCGCGGTCACGCATCATCCTTGCGAACAGGCCGTTTCCGCCGGCCCAGTCGAGGCAAACGGCATCCGCGCCGACACCGAGCATCGACAGGATCAGGTCCACCCGCATCGACAAATCCATGCTGCGGGCGACGATGCCGACATCCGTCAGCGGGCGAGGGTCGGCATAGGCTTCGGCCAGCCAATAGGGCTGTTCGGTCTGCATCGATCCGCAGCCGGTGCATTGGAAGAAGCCGGCCGGATGACGCCCCATCAAACGCAATTCGAACGTCGGCGTGCTGTCGGCCCCGCAGAGGCGGCAGGGAATCGGGGCGCCCGGTTCACTTCCCGTCGCCCTGCCCGTCGGCGCTGCGTCCATATCCGCCTTCCCCCAAACGACCTGCCGACCTGCCGCCCTGCCGAGTTTCTACGACGCCAGCGCCGCGTCCTTCTCGGCGATGACGTTGGCGATGGCGGCGCGTTCGGCGGCGGTCAGGCGCAGGCTGGCGCTCTTCAACTGGCCGCAGGCGGCCATGATGTCCTCGCCGCGCGGGGTGCGGACGGGGCTGGCGTAGCCGGCATTGTTGACGATGTCGCCGAAGACCTGGATCGCCCGCGCGGTCGACCGCTCGTACGGCGCACCCGGCCATTCGTTGAAGGGGATCAGGTTGATCTTGGCCGGGATGCCTTCCAGCAGCTTCACCAGCGCCCGCGCATCGGCCGGCGTGTCGTTGATCCCCTTCAGCATCACATATTCGAAGGTGATTCGGCGGGCATTGGACAGGCCGGGGTAATTGCGGCAGGCCTCCATCAGATCCCGCAGCGGATATTTGCGGTTGATGGGCATGATGATGTCGCGCAGCTCGTCGTTCACCGCATGCAGGCTGACCGCGAGGTTGACGTTCAGCTCCTCGCCGCAGCGCTCCATCATCGGCACGACGCCGGAGGTCGACAGCGTGATGCGCCGCTTGGAGATCGAGATGCCGTCGCCGTCCATCACGATCTTCAGCGCCTTGGCGACGTTGTCGTAATTGAACAGCGGTTCGCCCATGCCCATCATGACGATGTTCGACAGCATGCGCCCGTCGGGCGGCGCCGGCCATTCGCCCAGCATGTCGCGCGCCAGCATCACCTGCGCGACGATTTCCGCCGAATCCAGGTTGCGCACCAGACGCTGGGTGCCGGTGTGGCAGAAGCGGCAGGTCAGCGTGCAGCCGACCTGCGAGGAGACGCAGAGCGTGCCGCGATCCTCCTCGGGGATGTGGACGCTCTCCACCTCCTGCCCGTCCGGCATGCGCAGCAACCACTTGCGGGTGCCGTCCGCCGACTTCAGGTCCTTCACCACCGTCGGCCGCGCCACGATATAGACGTCGGCCAGCTTTTCCCGCACCGGCTTGGCCAGCGTGGTCATCTCGGCGAAATCGGTGGAGCCGCGGTGATAGATCCAGTGCCAGAGCTGGCGCGCCCGGAACTTTTCCAGGCCGATCGACAGCATCTCGGCTTCCAGCTCTTCGCGGGACAGGCCGACAAGGTTCTTGCGTCCGTCGGCATCGGTCGCCGGCGGAACGAAGGCGGAGGCATGATTGGAGGCGCTCATGGCCCCACTACATAGGGCCATGAGCGCGCGGAGTCAAAAGACTCGAGGGGAAAAAGACCAAGTAAACTGCTGTGGCGATCAGCGCTTCACGCCGCAGGCCTCGTTGATGGCGTCATAGGCCTGGCCGACGCCGGTCAGGCTGTAGGTGTCGGTCGTCTTGGTGCCGCGGCCGGACACGCCCTTCACCACCATCTGCTTGCCGTCGCGCATCGCCGCGGTCACGGCGCGGTCGCCGTCGGCATCGCGGGCCCAGGCGGTCTCGCCGTCGGTGAACAGCTTGAAGTCCTTGCCGTCGATGATGACCTCGGCTTCGCTGCCCTTCTTGAACGGATAGCCGACGATGACGCTGACGACGTCCAGGGCCTTTTCCGCCGGGCGGTGGGTGACCAGCGTATAGATGTCGCCGCGCTTCGCCTTCGGCTCCGTCTTCTTGGGCTGGCTGGAGATGTAGCAGACCTTCTGCCCCTTCTCCTCGAACACGAAAGCGTTCCAGTCCTTGAAGGTGCCGAGATGGCGCGGATCGGCCGCGGCGGCCGGCGCGGCGGCCATGCCGGAGGCAAAAAGCCCGGCGGCGAAAACGGTGGACAGGACAGAACCGGCAAAGGCGGCCCCGGCAATTCGGCGGACGGCGTTGGGAAGCAACATCGGTCTTGCGTCTGCTCGTTGTTGGTCCGTGGGGTGCGGGCGGACACTACCCCAAACGGACAACGCATTCCAAGGCCGGCGGACCGGAACCGGTCTGTTTCTCACAGCGTGGCATCCAAATGACTGCAACTGGGCGCCGCGTGACATTTTGACACGCGGAATGGCGCCCGTGCTATTGACTAGGACCTCTGGCTTAGGCCGAAGTTCAGGCTATATCTGCGCGCAATAGTGAGGCGACGGGAACTGGCATGGCCAAGCTGCTTGTGGTTGACGACGATCCGGTCACGCGCAACCTGATCCGCGCGATCCTGACGCGCGAATGTCATGACCTGACCCTGTGCGCCGGCGCCACGGAGGCCATCGGTATCCTGTATGTGCAGAAGTTCGACCTCGTCCTGACCGACATCATCATGCCGGACCATGATGGATTCGAGGTGATCAAGGCCGCCCGTTCCCTGCGTCCGGAGATGCCGGTGGTCATCCTGTCGGCCATCGACGACAAGGTGCCGTCCCAGCTGACCTCCGCCGCCTTCGCCAAGCTGGGCGTCACCCGCGTCATCGCCAAGCCGGTCAACCCCAGCCTGCTGGCGTCCGAAGTCCTGGCCGCGCTCGTCGCAGGCTGAACCGCCGCATCGATGGCCTTTGCCGATGGCCTCTGCCGACGACAGCGCACCGCTTTGGCAAGATCTTCACGCCCGTCGGCATTCACGCCACTCACCGGCCGCCGAAACTCCCGCTATCCTCCATGGCGCATCCCTGAACCGGAGACCACGCCATGCTGGATCTGCGCCCCAACTGCGAATGCTGCGACCGCGACCTGCCGCCCGAGGCGCCGGACGCCTATATCTGCTCCTTCGAGTGCACCTTCTGCGCCGACTGCCGCGCCCGGCTGCCGGGGGAACGTTGCCCGAACTGCGGGGGCGAACTGGTGCGGCGGCCGATCCGTCCGGCCTCGAAGCTGACGGCCAATCCGCCGTCGACCACGCGGATCGTAAAGCCCGACGGCTGCGCCGCGCTGTTCCCCGGCGGCGGAGCCGCGCCGTTCCTTGCCGGCGGAACCGCGCCGTTCTAAGTCCCGGAATTGCTCTTTGCTGTCGCTGGCGTTCGCCACACAAATCGGCCAGACTGGCGCCGTTACGTCCAGGATGCCGCCCCGGTCTGGCCGGTTCCGGCCGTACGCCCCATCTTCGTTGCCGATCCACCGTCGCTTGCCACCTTCTCCCGCCAGTTCCCCTGAACGCCATCCAGCCGTTCCAACCAGACGTTAGAGACATGCCGATCAACAACCGCATCGCCGCCTTCCAGGACGACATGACCGCGTGGCGGCGCGACATCCACGCCCACCCGGAATTGGGGTTCGAGGAGGAGCGCACCTCCGACATCGTCGCCGCGAAGCTGGCGGAATTCGGCATCACGGTGCATCGCGGACTGGGCGGGACCGGGGTGGTCGGCACCCTGAAGGGGCTCGGCACCGGCAGCGGCCGGACCATCGGCCTGCGCGCCGACATGGACGCGCTGCCGATGCCGGAGGCCAACGACTTCGACCATGCCTCGCGCCATGCCGGCAAGATGCACGCCTGCGGCCATGACGGTCACACGACGATGCTGCTGGGCGCCGCCCGCTATCTGGCGGAGACGCGCAACTTCGACGGCACCGTCCACTTCATCTTCCAGCCGGCCGAGGAAGGGCTGGGCGGTGCGAAGCGGATGATCGACGACGGGCTGTTCCGGCAGTTCGACTGCGAGCAGATCTATGGCCTGCACAATTGGCCGGAACTGCCGGCCGGCCAGATCGCCGTTCATCCCGGGCCGGTGATGGCGGCGGCCAACCAGTTCGAAATCCATGTGACCGGCCACGGCGCCCACGCCGCCATGCCCCACCGCGGCATCGATCCCGTGCTGGTGTCGGCCCACATCATCACCGCGGCGCAGAGCCTGGTCAGCCGCGGCACCAACCCGGCCGACAGTGCCGTGGTGTCGATCACGGTGGTGGAGGCCGGCACCGCGGCGAACGTCATCCCCGACAGCGCGCGGATGCTCGGCACCATGCGCACCTTCTCGGAAGAGAACCACCGCCGCATCCAGGAGCAGTTCGCCCGCCTCGTCTCCAGCATCGCCGAAGGTCTGGGCGCCAAGGCCGAGCTGCGCTTCCGTCCTGGCTATCCCGCCACGGTGAACAGCGAGCCGGAGGCGCGCATCGCGGCGGCGGCGGCGGCCAAGGTGGTGGGCGACGAGAATGTGGTCTGGGCCCCCGCCCCGACCATGGCGGCGGAAGACTTCGGCTATATGCTGAAGGAGCGGCCGGGCGCCTACATCTGGCTTGGCCATGGCGGTCATCTTGGGTCCTCCTGTCGCCTGCACAACCCGCATTACGACTTCAACGACGCGATCCTGACCACCGGCGCCAGCTATTGGGCGTCGCTGGTCGAGACGATCCTGCCGCGGAGCGCCTGACCGTCCCATGAAGATGCCGTTCCGTCTCCGCCTGATCCCGCTGCTGTTCACGCCCGCGCTGCTTCTGGCCGCCTGCCAGGGCGGCAACGACCGTGCCGACGGCAATCTGCTGCCGGCCCAGGCGGAGGCCGGGACCGGCTGGCAGGGTGACCACAGCAGCGCCGCCGAACGCGCCTATGTCGTCGCCCGCGATTCCGGCGAATGGAGCGCGTTGTGGGCGCGGGTCGGCGAGCCGGCCCCGTCCTCCCTGCCCGGCGGCCGGATGGCGGTGGCGGTCTTCCTGGGGCCGCGCGACACGGCCGGCTATGGCGTCGCCATCGACAGCGTGCAGCAGAAGGGCGCCGACCTGATCGTCGGCTATCACGAAAGCGTGCCGGGCCCGGCCCAGGCGGTGGCGCAGATGCGCACCAGCCCCTACGCCATCCGCCTGCTGCCCAGCGCGGCGGGTACGCCGAAGTTCGTCCGGGGGAAGTAAGCCCGAGGAAAGTAAGGTTCAGGGGGCGGCGTCAGGCCGCCGCCCTCACCGCGGCATCTGCCACGGCAGCTCTCCGCCGACCAGCTTGCCCGCCTCCGCCGACGGCAAGGGGCGGGCGAAGTGGTAGCCCTGGCCGTAGTCGCAGGCCAGCGCGCGCAGCAGGTTGGCGTCGGCGCTGGTCTCGATGCCCTCGGCGATCACGTCGAAGCCCAGCAGGCGCGCCAGATCCATGATGATGCGGACGATGGCGCGGTTTTCCTCCGACTGGTGCATGGCCGAGACGAAGGACCGGTCGACCTTCAGGCTGTCGATCGGCAGCTTGTGCAGGTAGGACAGCGACGAATAGCCGGTGCCGAAATCGTCGATCGACAGCTTGATGCCCAGCGCCCGTAGGTCGCGCAGCAGGCGGATCGACTGTTCCGCCTTGTCCATCACCGCGCTTTCCGTCAGCTCCAGCTTGATCCAGGACGGCTCCACCCCGGTTTCGCGCAGAACCTCGCGCACGACCTGGACGAAGTTGGGGTCGGACAGCTGGTGGCTGGACAGGTTGACGCTCATGAACAGCGGGGCGGAGCCCGGTTCGCGGCGGTCCTGCCACTCCGCGATCTGCTGGCAGGCCTGCCGCAATACCCAGGTGCCGAGCGATACCACCAGACCGGTGCTCTCGGCGATCGGGATGAAGATGCCGGGGGGGATGTTCCCGCGTTCGGGATGGGTCCAGCGCATCAGCGCCTCGAACCCCGCAAGACCACCGGTCACCATCTCCACGATCGGCTGGTAGGCGACCCACAGGTCGCTGCCGCTGTCCAGCGCGCCGCGCAGATCGTGTTCCAGCCGCACCTGCTCGACCACATGGGAATGCATCGCCGGATCGAACCAGGCCTGCCGGCCGCCGCCCTGCTCGCGGGCGCGGGCGGTGGCGATCTCGGCATCGCGCAGCACGTCGTCGGGGCGCTCGTGCGTCGGCATCGAGACGGCGACGCCGATGCTGGCGGACAGGAACACGGTGCCGCCGGAGCTGGAACGGGCGGAGCGCACCACCGCTGCCAGCTCCTCGACGGCGCTTTCCAGCGCCGGCCGATCGCAGACGCCGCCGGCCAGCATGGCGAAGGCATGGTCGCTGACGCGCGCGATCAGGTCGAAGGCCGCGGCCTGCGCCGCCATCCGCTGCGCCAGACCGTCCAGCAGCTCGTTGGCGAAGCCCTGCCCCATGCTGCTGCGGATTTCGGCGAAGCGGTCGATGTCCAGGATGACGAGCGTGAAGGGCTCGCCCATGTTGCGATAGTCCGCCATGTGCTTCAGCAGCATCAGGCGGTTGGCCAAGCCGGTCACCGGGTCGTAGTAGGCGAGGCGGAACAGGTCGTCCTGCACCTGCCGGCGCTCGGTCATGTCCTGCAGGATCACGAAATAGCCGGTGATGGCGCCGTCTTCCGCCCGGTGCGGCGCGTGCAGCCGCATCACGTAGCGCTGCTGGCCGTCGGCCTGGGTGATCCAGCCTTCGGTCTGCACCGTCTCGCCCGCCAGCGCGCGTTCGGCGGCGGCCTGGGTGTTGCGTTGAAGATCCGGCCCCAGAAGTTCGCCGATGGTGCCGCCGACCGCCTTTTCGAGCGTCGTCCCCATCATCTCCAGATAGGCGCGGTTGGCGTAGATGTGCCGCCGCTGCGGGTCCATCAACGCCACCTTCACCGTCATGGCGTCGAGAATCTGACGCAGGGCGTCAAGCCCCGGCGCACCGGAAGCGGCACCCGATAAAGCGTCGGCCAGCGCGGAGATTCGGGGATCTGGACTCATGGCGAGGATAGAGTGGGGTACTCATCAGGAAATCGATACCCAACACTTACGCGAAGTGTCACCCACCCGTCAAAACCAAAGCTGCCCCGGTGCAACAGAGCTTGGACATTTCTACAGGCGATGCAACGGAGACACATGGGCATGTCCATGGGCATATCATAGTATTCATTCAAGCCGCGGTTGCAGCAAAGCAACGCACACAATCCGGGTTTTCTGTTCCGCAGAGAAAGAGCGATGGATTTGTCTCGGTTCTTTGTCACGCCACTTGCGGCCTGAGATTGCAACCTTGACCGGAAGTCCGACCCCCGATCGCTTTTGTGCGGTGCAGGAACGCGGCGGGGGCATGGCTGTGCCCTGGAATGGAAAGGCGGCGGCTGAGCCGGTCGGATTTATACTGCCAATACAAGTGGGGCCAACGCGGCTGGGGATGTCGCCCCGATCGGCACCGCATGGTCGTACAGACCCCCGACGATAACGGCAACGATCACAATTTGGGCAGGAATTACGCCATGGCTCTCAAGGACTTCCTGGTCGTCGTCGATGATACGCCCGCGTCCGCGGCACGTCTCGACCTTGCGGCGCGGCTCGCGAACCGGTGCGATGCGCATCTGACCGCGCTCTATGCCTTCACCGACACGGTGTTCCCCGGCTATATCGAAGCCGAAATCCCGCAGGAGTTGCGCGAAAGCCAACGGCAGAACCGCAAGGACCAGACGGACCGGATGGCGGCGGCCTTCGACGACGCCATGCGCCACCATGGTCTGACCGACCGGTCCGAATGGCTGACGCAGGAAGGCGACCCGACCATCACCGCCGCGGTGCGCGGCCGTTACGCCGATTTGATCGTGGTGGGCCAGCCCGATCCGGACCGCGACCGCGACCAGCCCGTCGCCCAGCCGGCCGACCTTCTGTTCGAATGCGGCCGTCCGCTTCTGGTCGTCCCCTATGCCGGCCGCTTCGCCACCATCGGCGAACGGGTTCTGGTCGGCTGGAACGGCAGCCGCGAGGCGGCGCGCGCCGTCGGCGACGCCCTGCCCCTGCTGACCGCCGCCAAGCGCGTGGTGGTGATGGCCGCCAATCCGAAGCCCGGCCCGAACGGCCTGGGCGACGAGCCCTGCGCCGACATCGCCCGCCACCTGTCCCGCCACGGCTGCCGCGTGGAGGCCACCCATGTCGCCACCGACGTGGTGGAGCCCGGCGACACCCTGCTGAACATGGCCGCCGACGAAAGCTGCGACCTGCTGGTGATGGGCGCCTATGGCCGCTCCCGCTTCCGCGAACTGGTGCTTGGCGGCATGACCCGTTTCATGCTGCGGCACATGACGGTTCCGGTGTTGATGAGTCATTGAGGACGTTTCGGCTTCGAATGCCCCCTCCCCCGCTCTCAGCGGACCTCCGGTCCGCCTGTCGCGTCAGCACAAAGCAGAGCTTTGTGCGAGAGCTTCGCGGGAGAGGGGGGTGAGTGCATGAGCGGCAGAGTTCCCTCTCCCGCCAGAGGCGGGGGGGGGGTAGGGAGGGGGGAACGGCACTGTCCCGCCCGTGGGGGTA
>NZ_LGQY01000095.1:0-14383 GCF_003116065.1 Azospirillum sp. TSO5
GGGGTGGCCACCCCCAGCAGCTCGATCCGTCGGAGACACTATAAGCCAAACTCAACATACAAGGGATGGGGAGGGGGCAAGCAGCATCGACGCCCTACCGCTTCACCGTACAGCTCAGCGCCAGCACGTCCGCCGCCTTGTCCAGGTCGTCGGCGCGGACCAGCACATAGTCGGTGTTGTAGGTGGAGATCGCGAAGATCGGCAGATGGGCCTGGGCCAGCGGAACGGCGATGCGGGCCAGAATGCCGAACAGGGAGAAATCCACCACTCCCTCCACCCGGAAGGCGCGCCAGCCGCGTTCGGCCTTGACGCCCTCCGGCACCCGGTCCTCGCGGCAGAGAATCGACAGTTCCTCGCCCGTCCGGGTGGCGCCGACCAGCGGGTCGGTCCAGTCGAGCCAATCCGGCAGGCCACTGCCGGGCGGCAACTGAGCCACCGCCAGACGGTCGGGCAGGATCGTGAGGGTCAGGCCGGTCTGCTCCCGCACCAAGGCGGCGGTCAGCGTGGCTTCGTCCACCTCGAAGGGCTTCAGGATGCGGCGGGCACGGGCGGCCAGTGACGGCACGCCGGAGCGCATCGCCCGGCCCAGCATCTCCGCCGAGGTGGCGCGCAGGTTGGCGTCCGATTCCGCGAGATCGACCACGGCCTGCAAGGCGCTGGTCTGGACGATGCGGCTGGGGCTGTTCTCGAACCAGTCGGCCAGCAGGACGGCGGCGCGGTGGCGCTGCTCCTCCGTCATGGTCAGGCGCGGCACGATCTGGGCAAGGTGCCAGCGCACCTCCGCCTGTTCGATGGCGACGGCGTCTGTCAGCAGATGCTCGACATAGGGGTCGAGCCAGCCGGGATTGCCGCGCGACACCCGTTCCAGCGCATCGGCAGCGCGCATGCGCACGCTGGCATTGCGGTCGAACAGGCAGCCGACCAGTTCCGCCAGCTTGCCGCGGTCGGCCGACACCTCGTCGGCGACGGAGGGGGCGTCGCCCACCGTCCGCCGGTCGCCGATCGCCAGCCGGCGGGCGAGCGAGGCGTTCCTGATCAACTCATCCATCTCAGCGCCGTCCGGTCGGGCGGCCGAAGCGGGACGGCGTGCCGAAACGCGAGGCGATCTTGGCGCCGGTCGGCTTGGGCGGTGGCGGGGGAGGGGGCGGCGGCGGGGTTTCGCCACGCGGCACGCCGCCGCCCGACGCCATTTCCGCCAGATCCTTCACCAGCTTCTGCACGCTGCGCACGCGGGCCTGCGGGTCGGTCCATTCGCGGATATAGACCAGCTTGTGGTCGGGCCGCAGCTTCATCAACGTCAGATGCTGGGCGATGTAGGTCAGCAGCTTGGCCGGCTCGGCATAGAAATTGTCGTGGAAGGCCAGGACCAGCCCCTTCGGTCCGGCATCGACCCGGTCGATGTTGGCCTGTTTGCACCAGCGCTTGATGGTGACGACGTCGAGCAGGTTCTCCACCTCTTCCGGCAGCTTGCCGAAGCGGTCGATCAGCTCGGCGGCGAAGCCGTCCACCTCGGCCCGGTCGACCAGATCGGCGATGCGGCGGTAGAGCGACAGCCGAACCGTCAGGTCGGGGACGTAGCTTTCGGGGATCAGCACCGGCGTTCCCAGGTTGATCTGCGGCACCCACTCCTGCGCCGCCGCGGCGGCGACGGCCCCCTCCTGCATCGCGGCGCGGGCGTTGGCGACGGCCTCCTCCAGCATCTGCTGGTAAAGCTCGACGCCGACCTCGCGCACCTGCCCCGACTGTTCCTCGCCCAGCAGGTTGCCGGCGCCGCGGATGTCCATGTCGTGGCTGGCGAGCTGGAAGCCGGCGCCCAGGCTGTCCAGCGTCTCGATGACGTGCAGGCGCTGCTGGGCGGTGGCGTTCAGCGGCTTGTTCGGCGCATAGGTCAGATAGGCGTAGCCGCGCTTCTTCGACCGGCCGACGCGGCCGCGGATCTGGTAGAGCTGTGCCAGTCCGAACAGGTCGGCGCGGTGGACGATCAGCGTGTTGGCATTCGGGATGTCCAAGCCGCTTTCGATGATGTTGGTGGCGAGCAGGACCTCGAACTTGCCCTCGTCGAAGGCGGTCATCACGTCTTCCAGCTCGCTGGCCGGCATCTGGCCGTGGGCGGTGACGATCTTGACCTCCGGCACCAGATCGCGCACGCGTTCGGCCACCTTCGCCAGATCCTCGATGCGCGGGCAGACATAGAAGCTCTGGCCGCCGCGGTAATGCTCGCGCAGGATCGCCTCGCGGATCACCACCGGGTCGTAGGGCAGGACGAAGGTGCGCACCGCCAGCCGGTCGACCGGCGGCGTGGCGATCAGCGACAGTTCGCGCACGCCGGACAGCGCCATCTGCAGGGTGCGCGGGATCGGCGTGGCGGTCAGCGTCAGGACATGGATGTCGGCGCGCAGTTCCTTCAGCCGCTCCTTCTGCTTCACGCCGAAATGCTGCTCCTCGTCGACGATGACCATGCCGAGCCGCTTGAAGTCGAGACCCTTGGCGAGCAGGGCATGGGTGCCGACGACGATGTCGGCCGTGCCCTCCGCCAGTTCCTTCTTCACCAGCGTCTGTTCGCGGGCGGTGACCATGCGCGACAGCTGGACCACGCGCACCGGCAGCCCATTGAACCGGGTGGAGAAGGTGCGGAAATGCTGGCGGGCGAGCAGGGTGGTCGGCACGACGACGGCGACCTGCTTGCCGCTCATCGCCACCATGAAGGCGGCGCGCAGAGCCACTTCGGTCTTGCCGAAGCCGACGTCGCCGCAGACCAGCCGGTCCATCGGCCGGCCGCTGCCGAGGTCGGTGAAGATGTCCTCGATGGCCTTCAACTGGTCGTCGGTCTCGGGGTAGGGGAAGCGGGCGGCGAATTCCTGATAGACGCCTTCCGGCGTCAGCACCGGATCGGCCTTCTTCAGCATGCGCTCGGCGGCGATCTTCAGCAGGGCTTCGGCCATGTCCTTCAGGCGCTTCTTGACCCGCGCCTTGCGGCCCTGCCAGCCGGCGCCGCCCAGCTTGTCGAGCTGGACGTTGGCGTCCTCCGAGCCGTAGCGCGACAGAACCTCAATGTTCTCGACCGGAACATAGAGCTTGTCGCCGCCCTCGTAGATGATGCGCAGGCAATCGTGCGGGGCGCCGGTGACATCCAGCGTCTCCAGCCCGTCATAGCGGCCGATGCCGTGGTCCATATGGACGACGATGTCGCCCTCATGCAGGGCCGAATGCTCGGCGATGAAGTTGGCGGCCTTGCGCTTCTTCTTGGCCGGGCGGACCAGACGGTCGCCCAATATGTCCTGTTCGGTGATGACGGCGAGGTCGGGGGAGGTGAAGCCATGCTCCATCCCCAGCACGATGGTGCCGATGATGCCGCGGTCGAAGCGGCGGACATCCTCCATGTTCTCCGCCGGCTCCAGGCCGGGGATGCCGTGGTCGGCCAGCACGTTGGACAGGCGGTCGCGCGAGCCTGCCGAATAGCCGGCGATCAGCACGCGGCGCCCGTCGGCGCGCAGCGCCCGGATGTGGTCCTTCACCGCATCGAAGACATTCACGTCGGGGCGGTTGCGCTCCTCCGCGAAGTCATGGCCGCGCTTGCCGCCGGCGTCCACCGTGCCCTTGATGCCGGGGGGCGTGGAGAAGATCTGCAACTGCGCCACCGCGCGCTCCGCCATCAGCGCGTCCCAGACGGCGGCGTCGAGGAACATCGAGGCGACCGGCACCGGCTTGTAGACCGGCGATCCCGCCCGCTTCTCGATGGTCATCATCGAATCGCGCGAGGCGTGGAAATCGACGACCTGGGCGATGCGGGCGTCGCGCGACTCGTTGGCCTGATGGTCCAGGCTGACGATGCCGCGCGGCAGGTAATCCAGCACCGTGTCCATGCTCTCGTGGAACAGCGGCAGCCAATGCTCCATCCCGCCATAGGACCGGCCGGCGGAGATCGCCTCATAGAGCGGATCGTCGTCGGTCACCGCACCGAACAGCTCGCGGTAGCCGGAGCGGAAGCGGGCGATCCCGGCCTCGTCGAGGAAGACCTCCGACATCGGCTTCAGCTCGACACGGTCGCGCTTGTCGGTGGTGCGCTGGGTCATGGGATCGAAGGCGCGCACCCCTTCCAGCTCGTCGCCGAACAGGTCGAGGCGCAGCGGCTCCTCCGTGCCCGGCGGGAACAGGTCGATGATGCCGCCGCGCACCGCGAACTCGCCCGGTTCCCGCACGGTCTGGGCGCGGGTGTAGCCGTTGCCGGCGAGGTAGCGCTGCAGCTTTTCCAGGTCGATCCGGTCGCGCAGCTTGGCGGAGAAGACCGCGTTCTTGAACGCGCTGCGCGGCGGCACCTTCTGCACCACGGCATTGACGGTGGTCAGCACGATCAGCGGCGACAGCCCGTCGCGGTTCGATGCCGCCTCGCGCCGGGCGATCAGCCGGGTCAGCGTGTCGATGCGCCGGGCGACGATGCCGCCGTTCGGCGACACCCGGTCATAGGGCAGGCAGTCCCAGGCCGGGAAGGTCAGCACCTCCAGCTTCGGCGCGAAGAAAGCCAGCGCCTCCGCCAGCAGGGCACAGCGCGTGTCGTCCAGCGCCACATGCATCAGGCCATAGGCCCCGGCCTTCTGCGCAAGCTCCGCCAGGATGCGGGCGTCATGACCTTCGGGCGCGCCGCCGATCAGGAGACGGCCGGCGCGGCCGGGCTGGAGATCGTAACTGACCAAAGGAGGATGCCTCGGAGATGCAGGGGAGAGCGTCGGTGCGTCAGGAGCCTTGACGTGGTGTGTAACGGAATGCCGTCAACAGGCGCATCACGTCATTGTCATGTTCGGGCGGCACCGGCTCGCGCCCCGACATCCAGTCGTAGAGGTCGGGATCGCCAAGCTCCAGCAGCGCCTCGAAGCGGTCGAGCATGGCGTGGTCGAAGTCGCCGACATGAGCGTCGGCGAAGCTGCCCATCAGCAGGTCCATCTCGCGCGTGCCGCGGTGCCAGGAGCGGAAGCGCAGGCGCTTGCGACGGTTTTCAATCGATTCGGCCTTCTCGGGAGCCTGCGTCTTGGAAGCTGGGGGGGTGCCGTTTTCGGTCATTGATTTCCAACGTCGAAAGCCCCCAGCGCCACCAGCGGCGAAGGGGGGAACCATTCAGGAACCCCATCCTGCACGGGCCGGCGCGGCGATGCAACCTTGGCTGCGTGCCTTGACCCCGCGGACAGCCTGTCCTATCTGCGGTCTGGCCCGCGGGGACGACCCCGCCGACTGCAGAGGGTATCCGGGTGGGGACGACCCCGCCATTCCAAGACGGAGATACCGTCATGGCGTGGGTCACGCTTTTCTTCGCTGGTCTTTTCGAAATCGGCTGGGCCGTCGGCCTGAAATACACCGAAGGCTTCACCCGTCTGGTTCCGAGCGTGTTGACCGCCGCGGCGATGCTGGCAAGCATTCTGCTGCTGGGGGCAGCGTTGAGGAGCCTGCCGTTGGGGACCGCTTATGCGGTGTGGACGGGAATCGGTACGGTGGGTACGGCGATACTGGGCATGCTGCTATTCGGCGAGCCCGCCGGGGCGCTGCGACTGCTGTGCATCGCGGCGATCGTCGGCGGGATCGTTGGGCTGAAGGTTCTGCACGGGTGAGTTTGGGGGCTAGGGGTGGAGTGCGGGGTGCCGGTGCCCCCTCCCTAGCCCTCCCCCGCTAACGCGGGAGAGGGAACTCCGCCGCTTCGCAATTCAGTTTACGCCGACAAGCGTTCTGCCCCCTCTCCCGCGAAGCGGGGGAGCCAAACGCAACATACAAGGGATGGGGAGGGGGCATTCAGCACCCCCTCACAGCGCCTCTGTCCGGCAGGTCAGCCCCAAAGTCTCCGCCGTGTTGGCCACCGCCGACAGGCAGACCTCCGCCCGCTCCGCCGGGATCGACACGGAAAAGCGCAAGACGTACCGCTCGCCGGCACGGTCGGGCAGGGTCTGCGCGTCAAGGCGGACGATGTTCGCGTCGAACTGGGTGAAGATCTCCGACAGACGAGCCACGAGGCCGGGCTGGTCGCCGCCCGAAACCTCGACGCGGTGGGTGATCAGCGCCTGCGGGCCGGGCTGCGGGTCGAAGGCGAAGGGGCTGACCTTCACCTCGGCGCCGGCCAGCACGGGCAGGGACGACAGGCTGGCCTGAAGCTCCGCCACCGTCAGGCCGTCGGGCAGCTCGCAAACGGCGGAGAACTCCGCGCCGCTGCCCAGCGAGGCGAAGGTGGCGTCGCGCAGGTTGATGCCCTGTTCGAACAGATGGCTGGTGATGCCGGAGACCAGACCGACCCGGTCGGGGCAGAAGGTGGAAACCAGGGCCAAGCCAGCAGTCGATTCCGTCGCCATCGCACGTCTCCCGTGATCGGTTTTCTTCGAGGGGCACGGGTTCGGCCGTGCCGTCCGGATGGGCGATCATCGAAGCGGGGTGCCGGGAACGCCAGAACAAAATGGCGTTCAGCCCCCGGTCAGCCCCAACTCAGCCACCAAACAACCGGCGCGCGGCGTTGCTGATGGCGTGCAGTTCGGTCGCCAGCGCCGGATCGACATCGTCGACATAATGGGAGGCGAGCAAGCCGAAATTCAGCTCGTCGGCGCGGTCCAGCCGCTTGGCTCCGTCGCGCGCCGCGCCGTCGACATAGTCGAGCTGGCGCTGGATGCTGGTCAGCCAGCTGTTCTCCGGCTCCCGCCGTGCCAACGCGGCAACTCCGGCCTGGGCCTGCGCGATCCGGCGGCGCAGCTCGTCGGTGGTGGCGATGTCGGGCATTGCGGGACTCCGTTGCGAAAGGCGGCGGCCAGTCTGGTCCACCGCCGCCATCGGGAGAACAGCGACGGCGGCGGGTGGTCACGACCTTACTGAACCAGTCCGCCGCTGGCGACGCCGGTCTTGACGGTGTTCGGCACCACGACCTGGGCGCAGCCGCCCTTGGTCTGGACGCTGGTGCCGGGGGTGGTCCAACTGTCGACGATGGGGGCGGCGACCGATTTCAGCCCCTGGCCGGCGGGCAGAACCGCCTTGTACTCGGCCCGGCCAGCGCCGGAGATGCCGAGGCAGTCGGGCGTCGCCGTCACAACCGGAGAGAAGAAGTTGCCGAATCGGATGCTGTCGTAGCCGGTTCGGACATACTGGTACCAAGTGGTGCCGGCGGCGACATCGATCATCTCCAGCGGCTTGGAGAAATCGATGCCCTTGGAATCATCGGCATAGCGGGCGGAGGTGAGATCGGTCGAAGCATAGAAATAGCTCGCCACCACCACGCGCGCGTTCAGCTGGTCCGCGCTGGTGCCGGCGGACTTGGCGGCGATCACCTGCTCGGCGGTAGGGGCGGTCTGGGCGTTTCCCGGCAGCGCCGAAACCAGCGCCAGTCCCAATGCGAGTGTTGCGGCCTTGAAAATGCGTGAAAGCGAATACATTGGCAATCATCCTGTCCTGGAGGTTGAAAATCTTCCGAGAGACGATACCAATGCAATCGGCCGCTCCAAGTCCGAAATGCGAAGAGGGGCCGGACCGCATCGACGGTCCGGCCCCTCTTCAAGGCACGGGAGTGGGAATGCTCTACAGCGTCAGGCGGCGGTGCCGCCGACGGTCAGGCCTTCCAGCTTCAGCGTGGGCTGGCCGACGCCGACCGGCACGCCCTGGCCGTCCTTGCCGCAGGTGCCGACGCCGGGGTCGAGGCGGCTGTCGTTGCCGATCATCGACACCCTGGTCAGGCTGTCCGGCCCGTTGCCGATCAGGGTGGCGCCCTTCACGGCGGGACCCAGCTTGCCGTCCTCGATCAGGTAGGCCTCGCTGGCGGAAAAGACGAATTTGCCGTTGGTGATGTCGACCTGACCGCCGCCGAAGTTCTTGGCGTAGATGCCCTTCTTGACCGAGGCGATGATCTCTTCCGGCGTGTGGTTGCCGTTGCGCATCACGGTGTTGGTCATGCGCGGCATCGGGTTGTAGGCGAAGCTCTGGCGCCGGCCGTTGCCGGTCGGGCGCATGCCCATCAGGCGGGCGTTCATGCGGTCCTGCATGAAGCCGACCAGGATGCCGTCCTCGATCAGCGTGGTGCACTGGCCGGGGGTGCCCTCGTCGTCGACGCTGATGGAGCCGCGCGAGTTCTCGATGGTGCCGTCATCGACGATGGTGACGCCGGGGGCGGCGATGCGCTGGCCCATCAGACCGGAGAAGGCGGAGGTCTTCTTGCGGTTGAAGTCACCCTCCAGCCCATGGCCGATGGCCTCGTGCAGCAGGATGCCGGGCCAGCCGCTGCCCAGAACCACCGTCATCTCGCCGGCCGGGGCGGGGACGGAGGCGAGGTTGACCAGCGCCTGCCGCAGCGCCTCGTCGACGAAGCCGCGCCAGGTTTCCGGCTGGATATAGTGTTCGTAGGTGACGCGGCCGCCGCCGCCATAGCCGCCGGTCTCCATCCGGTCGCCCTCGGCCACCACGACGGAGACGTTCAGGCGGACAAGCGGGCGCAGGTCGGCGACGCGGACGCCGTCGGCGCGCATGATCTGCACCGCCTGCCATTCGCCGCTGATGGAGCAGCTGACCTGCCGCACCCGCTCGTCCTTGGCGCGGGCATAGGCGTCGATGTCGGCCAGCAGCTTCACCTTTTCCTCGAAGGGGACGAGGTGAAGGGGGTTGTCGGGGATGTAGAGGGCGCGGTTGGTGCCGGCCGGCGGCTCCGCCAGCGTGCCGGTGTGGCCGGCCTGCACGGCGCGCACGGTGGCGGCGGCACGGCGGATCGCCTCTTCCGACAGGTTGCTGGCGTGGGCGTAGCCGGTCGCCTCGCCGGCGATGGCGCGCAGGCCGAATCCCTGGGTGGTGTCGAAGCTGGCGGACTTCAGCTTCCCATCGTCCCAGCCCAGCGACTCGCTCTGGGCATATTCGAGATAAAGCTCCCCATCGTCGGCACTGTGCAGGGCGTCCTGCACGACGCCTTCCACGCGGGCGCGGTCCATGCCGGCGCGGTTGAAGAAGAGATCGTCGGTGACGGCAAGCGCGCTCATGAAAACTCCGAACCTGTGATGGGGCGGAACCCGGTCTGCCCGGCCTGACGGCTTGTGCCGGCCTTGTTCCATGGTAGGACACAATGTCATGGCGGGCGGTCTCGCGCCGCGCCGTACGATGTGTTCTAACGGACTGACTATAGTGTGGCGACGCTGGCGCGATCCGGCAAGTTCGCCGATGCCGGATTGTGTAACCTCTAGGGTACGGTGCTGGGATGGCGGAGGAAAGCATGGGCGACGGAGCGGTGCGGACGACCACGGACAGCCTGAACCGCGCCGGCGCCTCCGGAACCGGTGCCGGCATGACCGGGCCGCGTCCGCTGCGGGACCATCCGCTGCGGCAGACTCTGACCAACGAGGTCCATGCCCGGCCGCCCGAATCGCTGACCGCGCCGGTGCGCGCCACCATGCTGGCGATGCTGTCGGGGGAGGGCGCGGCGGAGGCCGACCGCCGCCATCTGGAGGCGCTGTGCGACTGGGCCGGCGTGGTCCGGCCGCCGCAGGGCGCCACCCATCACAGCGCGTCCTTCGGCAGTTTCCACCTGAAGTGGGAGCGGCATACAGAATTCTCGACCTGGACCGTCTTCCGCCCCAGCGCGATGCCGGCCGGCTCCTTGGCCGATCCTTTCCTTGAGCCGGCACTGCACGCGTTGCCGCGCGACTGGCTGGCCGGGCTGCCGGGCGAACTGTTGGTCGGGATTCACGTCGCCGTGCTCTCCCCCGATCAGCCGGAGCCGTCGTCCAATATGATGGCGGCGATGTTCGGGTCGGAAAGCTATGTCGGGTCCCGGATCGCCGGCCGTTCGGCCACCGCCTGGACCGACTTCCGCATCCATGGCGACGGATTCTCCCGGATGCTGGTCGCCGACCATTCGATGACTCCGCGCCAGACCGGCCGCGTCGTCCAGCGGCTGCTGGAGATCGAGACCTATCGCGTGCTGGCCCTGTTGGCACTGCCGATGGCGCGCGGCGTGCTGCCCCGCATCGGACCGATCGAGGCCGGGCTGTCCGACGTCACCACCCGCATTGCCGGCCTGCGCGACCTGCAGGACGAGCGCGACCTGCTGGACCGCCTGACCCTGCTGGCGGCCCAGACCGAGCAGATCTCCGCAGAGACCGCCTATCGATTCGGTGCGGCCCGGGCCTATTACGAGCTGGTGGAGCGGCGAATCGAGGAACTGCGCGAGATCCGGATCGAGGGACTGCAGACCATCCAGGAGTTCATGGACCGCCGCCTGAGCCCGGCGATCAGCACCTGCGAGGCGGTCGAGCAGCGTCTCGATTCGCTGTCGCAGCGCGTCGCGCGGGCCAGCAATCTGCTGCGCACCCGTGTCGAAATCGCGGTGGAGGGGCAGAACGCCGAACTGCTCCAGTCGATGGACCGCCGGGCGCAATTGCAGCTGCGCCTGCAGGAGACGGTCGAGGGGCTGTCGGTGGTGGCGATCAGCTATTACCTCGTCGGCATC
The DNA here is from genome assembly GCF_003116065.1 of Azospirillum sp. TSO5. Classification (NCBI taxonomy): domain Bacteria; kingdom Pseudomonadati; phylum Pseudomonadota; class Alphaproteobacteria; order Rhodospirillales; family Azospirillaceae; genus Azospirillum; species Azospirillum sp. TSO5. The sequence goes on from NZ_LGQY01000095.1 coordinate 10,442, forward strand.
GTCGGCTATGCGGCGAAGGGGCTGAAGGGCTTCGGGTTCAAGGTCGATCCCGACATGCTGGTGGGGGTGATGATCCCCATCGTCATCGCCTTCGTCTGGTCGGGCGTGCGCCGGATTCGCAAGGTGCTGGTCGGGGGGCATTGAGGGGCGCGGCTGCAGCAGTTTAGCTGTTCTTCACGGGCTAGTTAGACCCCCACCTATCACCTTCGCTCACCTAGCCCGAAGCCGGAACCTTCCCCATCCTTACCTCCTGAGTCGCGCCCTAGCGCCGCAACAATCCTGCGCGCCGCAGCCTTTGCGCCCGCACATCCTTTCCAGCCCCTATTCCTGCAAAAATCCGCTTGTCCAACGGACTGCGGCGGAATGTCGCATGGCATGACCCCAACCCGCGCTCAACCTTTATCCCCACGGCCCATCCGAATGTGAGGAAAAGTCTATGCATACAGTGGGAGAGAGGAAAGGCTTGTAACCCAGCGGGGCGCGGGGATAAGCTCCGGCTGCGGGTATATGTCGCGCTAAGATGGCGTGATCCCTGCATAAACTGGCGTTCGCTGATAAGCCCAACTATGGACCGCGCGAACAGAAACCGGTCCGGACCAACAGGGCGGAGGGAGCGTCGGCGGGAAGAGACGACCGCGTGCCATGACGAGCGTCGCGGCTAAGAAGGGGTTGGGGATGAGAAGGCAAAGCCTGTACGCCGCCGGCCTGGCGGCTGTGCTGTCGATGGTAGGGGGCTGGGGTGTGACGACCGCCCTGGCGAACGAGCCGCGGCCGTGGGAGATGGGCATGCAGCCCTCCGCCTCCCCGGTCAAGCACCTGATGACCTCGTTCAACGACCTGCTGACCGTCATCATCACGCTGATCGTGATCCTCGTCGCGGGCCTGCTGGCCTATTGCGTCGTCCGTTTCAACGCGAAGAGGAATCCGGTCCCGTCGAAGACCTCGCACCACACGCTGCTCGAGGTCGCCTGGACCGTGGTTCCGGTCATCATCCTGATCGTGATCGCCGTTCCGTCCTTCAAGCTGCTCTATGCGGCGGAACGCATCCCGCAGGCCGACATGACCATCAAGGTCACCGGCCACCAGTGGTACTGGGATTACGAATATCCCGACCACGGCAACATTACCTTCTCCAGCTACATGATCCCCGAGACGGATCTGAAACCCGGCCAGAAGCGCCTGCTGGAGGTGGACAACCGCGTGGTCGTTCCGGTGAACACCACCGTGCGCGTGCTGGTGACGGCCGGCGACGTGATCCATTCCTGGGCGGTTCCCTCCTTCGGCCTGAAGAAGGACGGGGTTCCCGGCCGCATCAACGAGACCTGGTTCAAGGCCGAGCGCGAAGGCGTCTATTACGGCCAGTGCTCCGAGATCTGCGGCACCAACCACGGCTTCATGCCGATCGCGGTGGAAGCCGTGTCCCGGGAAGCGTTCGACGCCTGGGTCGCCAAGGCCAAGACCGCCTTCGCGCCAAAGGACGGCGACCGCGACGTGGCGCAGCGCCCGACCGGCACGCTGGTCGAGTAAACGCGGGTCTAACAAGCGGACGTCGCAACGCCCGCCAGAGGGACGACGCGATAAGAAGAACCCACCCAGCCGCCGGACGTCCGAACGAACCGGATCGGACGGCGGCCAGGGACAGCGACAAAGGGTAGAGACATGGCAAACGCCACACCGGGACATGGGGAGCATGCTGGCGATCATGGGCACGGGCATGACGATCATCATGTCCCCGGCTTCGTGCAGCGCTGGTTCTATTCGACCAACCACAAGGACATCGGCACGCTCTATCTGATCTTCGCGGTCATCGCGGGGCTGATCGGCGGCCTGTTCTCCGTCATCATGCGGGCGGAGCTGCAGTCGCCGGGGCTGCAGTTCGTCTCCGACGGTCAGATGTGGAACGTGCTGATCACGGCGCACGGCCTGATCATGGTGTTCTTCGTGGTGATGCCGGCGCTGATCGGCGGCTTCGGCAACTGGTTCGTGCCGCTGATGATCGGCGCGCCCGACATGGCCTTCCCGCGCATGAACAACATCAGCTTCTGGCTGATCGTGCCGGCCTTCCTGCTGCTGCTGGGCTCCGCCTTCGTCGGCACCGGCGCCGGAACCGGCTGGACGATCTACCCGCCGCTGTCATCGACGCTGGGTCACAGCGGGCCATCGGTCGACATGGCGATCTTCGCCCTGCATCTGGCCGGCGCCAGCTCGATCCTCGGCGCGGTGAACTTCATCACCACCATCTTCAACATGCGCGCCCCCGGCATGACGCTGCACAAGATGCCGCTGTTCGTCTGGGCGATGCTGGTGACGGCCTTCCTGCTGCTGCTGGCGGTTCCGGTTCTGGGCGGCGCCATCACCATGCTGCTGACCGACCGCAACTTCGGCACCACCTTCTTCAATCCCGAAGGCGGTGGCGACCCGATCCTGTTCCAGCATCTGTTCTGGTTCTTCGGCCACCCCGAAGTCTACATCATGATCCTGCCGGCCTTCGGCATCATCAGCCACATCGTGTCGACCTTCTCCAAGAAGCCGGTGTTCGGCTATCTCGGCATGGCCTACGCCATGGTCGCCATCGGCGTGGTCGGCTTCGTCGTGTGGGCGCACCACATGTACACGGTCGGCCTCGACGTCGACACCAAGGCCTACTTCACCGCCGCCACCATGATCATCGCGGTGCCGACCGGCGTGAAGATTTTCTCCTGGATCGCCACCATGTGGGGCGGGTCGATCGAATTCCGGGTGCCGATGCTGTGGGCGCTGGGCTTCATCTTCCTGTTCACCGTCGGCGGCGTTACCGGCGTGGTGCTGGCGAACGGCGGTCTCGACAACTATATGCACGACACCTACTACGTCGTGGCGCACTTCCACTATGTGCTGTCGCTGGGGGCCGTGTTCTCGATCTTCGCCGGCTGGTACTACTGGATCGGCAAGATGTCGGGGCGCCAGTATCCGGAGTTCTGGGGCAAGGTCCATTTCTACACTACTTTCCTCGGCGTCAATCTGGTGTTCTTCCCGCAGCACTTCCTGGGCCTGTCGGGCATGCCGCGCCGCATCCCGGACTACCCGGATGCCTTCTGGGGCTGGAACATGATCTCGTCGCTGGGCGCCTACATCTCCTTCGCTTCCACGCTCCTGTTCGTGTGGATCGCCTGGAAGACCCTGCGCAGCGGTGAACGGGTGCCGGGCGCCTATTGGGGCCCGCAGGCCGGCACGCTGGAGTGGACGGTCAGCTCGCCGCCACCGTTCCATGCTTTCGAAACGTTGCCGCAGGTGAAGTAAGCATGCTAACGGGCGGGCGTCGCCGCAAGGAGGCGCCCGACCGATACAGAGGACCAAGCCGAGCAGCCCGAAAATGGGCGCCGGTGTGGAGGGTGCCGGGGTGACGACTTTTTGTTGGAAGGCCCGGGGTTAGAAGACAAGGACATGATATGACGGACGTGACGAACGAACTGACGCTCAACCACACCGGAGGGGCGTCGGCCGGTGATTTCATCGAGTTGCTCAAGCCGCGGGTCATGTCGCTTGTGGTCTTCACCGGGCTGGCCGGCGTCGTGCTGGCGCCCGGCCACATCCACCCCTTCCTGGCGATGGTTGCCGTTCTGTGCATCGCCGTCGGCGCCGGCGCGTCGGGCGCCATCAACATGTGGTACGACCGCGACATCGACGCGGTGATGACCCGCACGGTGAAGCGGCCGATCCCGTCGGGCCGGGTCGAACCGGCGGAGGCGCTGGGCTTCGGCGTCACCCTGTCGGTTCTGTCGGTGGTGGTGATGGGGCTGGCGGTGAACTGGACGGCGGCGGCGCTGCTGGCGGTCACCATCGGCTTCTACATCTTCGTCTACACAATGTGGCTGAAGCGCCGGACCCCGCAGAACATCGTGATCGGCGGGGCTGCCGGCGCGTTCCCGCCGATGATCGGCTGGGCCGCGGGGACCGGCACGG
>NZ_LGQY01000107.1:0-14263 GCF_003116065.1 Azospirillum sp. TSO5
CACGCCGATCTGCGAGGGGTTGGCCGGCGGCGCCGCCGCACCGCCGGCCGGACTTACGAGCAGCCCGAGAAGGGGGATGACCGCTCGCAACCGGAACATCAGTCGATGGCAACGATCAGGTCGCTCAGCCGGTCGGCGTAGGTGGCGAGCGTGCCGTACATGAAGGGCAGCGCCAGCACCGTCACCACCAGGATCGCGACGATCTTGGGCACGAAGGTCAGCGTCATCTCCTGCACCTGGGTCAGCGCCTGCACCAGCGAGATGGACACGCCCACCACCACCGCCACGATCAACGGCGGCGCCGCGACCAGCAGGGTCGTCCAGATGCCGCTGCGCAGCACCTCCAGCACGTCGGCCTGGTTCATGGGGGTGGGGTCCTCTGGTTGTGGGGAGGGGGCAAGTGCGGCCCGCTCAAACCGCAATCCGCATGATCTCCTGGTACGCCTGGACCATCTTGTCGCGGATGGCGACGACGCTCTGCACCGTCATCTCCGCCGCCAGGACCGAGCGCACGACGTCCTGCGCGCTGGCCTTGCCCGACACGGCGGCGAGCGAGACGCGCTCGCTCTCCTTCAGCGTGTCGACGGCTTGCGAGATCGACTTGTCGAGGAAGCCGCCGAAGTCGCTTTCGGCACTGGCGGCCACCGCGTCGGTCCCGTTGGCGGCCGACAGGGGCGAAGTCGCCGCCTGCGTTTCGGCGAGGCCGCTGACAGCAGGGCTGCGGTTGGCGGCATAGGCGGCGGCGACGCGGCCGACGGACATCTCGATCATGGGACGGCTCCTCAGCTGCGCAGCAGGTCGACGACGCGGTTCATCATCGCGCGCGACTGTTCGATGACGTTCATGCTGGCCTCGAAGGCGCGGCCGGCCTCGCGCATGTCCATCATCTCGATCAGCGGCTGGACGTTGGGCTTCTTGACATAGCCCTTGTCGTCGGCCGCCGGGTGCGAGGGATCGTAGGCGAGCTGGAAGTCGCTGCGGTCGCGGCCGATCTGCTTGACCTGCACCAGCTCCGCCCCCACGCCGCGGTCCATCACGCTGTCGAAGGACACTGTCTTGCGGCGATAGGGGTCGCCGCCCTTGGCAGTGGCGGTGGAATCGGCGTTGGCGAGGTTTTCCGCCACCACGCGCAGGCGGGTCGATTGCGCCTGAAGCCCGGCACCGGCGATCTTCAGCGTGGCGCCGAGGACATCGTTCATCATCGCTCGTCTCCGTCCTAAAAAGCCGTCAGCCGTTGCGCTCTTAGCCATTTCTCCAGGCCATGCGCAGCATCTGCACATTGCGCTGGAACAGGCTGGTGGTCAGCGCGAAGGCGTCGCGGGTCTCGCTGCCCTTGATCATCTCCTGGTCCAGCGACACCGCGTTTCCGCTGGGGGTCGATTCCCACAGGCCCGCCTTGCCTTCCTCGCGGTAGGGCGTGGCGGCGCGGCTGCCGACCAGATGAAGGCCGGAGGTGCGGGCGGTCTCCACCGGGCGGATGCCCTCCATGACGCTGTCGAAGGATTTCAGGTCGCGCGCCTGGTAGTCGGGCGTGTTGGCGTTCACGACATTCTCGGCGATCAGCTTCTGCCGCTGCGCCAGATAGTCGAGGCGCGTCCCGGCAAGCTGGAATAAACCGATTTTACTCAAATCCATTTCGACCTCGTTCCACCACATCTCACCGGAACACGAGGCGGACGATGACCCCGCCCGTTTAAAACCGGATTTAAATTCGCTGCTCTAGGCTGTCTCCATTGATGAGCATGATGGAGACAGCGCCGATGCCGGCACTCGCCACCCTGGCGGCCGAACTCGACCGGCTGCCGACGCGCCAGTGGCGCGGGGAAATCCGTTCCGCCGCCGGCATGACGCTGGAGGTCGACGGGCTGCAGCGCGTGCTGTCGGTCGGCGACAAATGCCATGCGGAAACCCTGCGCGGCGGGCGCGTGCTGTGCGAGACCATCGGTTTCCGCAACGGCCGCTCGCTGCTGATGGCCTTCGACAACCTCGACGGTGTGGCGGAGGGCTGCGCCGCCGTCACCGACGACACCGCCTTCATGCTGCGGCCCGGTCCGGGATGGCTCGGCCGGGTGGTGAACGCCCTGGGCGAGCCCATCGACGGCAAGGGTCCGTTGGTGAATGGCGAGCATCCGCGGAGCCTGCGCCAGCCGCCGCCGGCCGCCTGCGCCCGACGCCGGGTGGGGGCGCGGCTGGACAGCGGCATCCGGGTGATTGACAGCTTCGTCCCGCTGTGCCGTGGGCAGCGGCTGGGCGTCTTCGCCGGGTCGGGCGTCGGCAAATCGACGCTGCTGGCGATGGTCGCCCGCCATGCCGAGGCCGACGCCATCGTCATCGGCCTGATCGGCGAGCGCGGGCGCGAGGTGCGCGAATTCATCCAGGACGATCTGGGGGCGGAGGGGCTGGCGCGTTCCGTCGTCATCGTCGCCACGTCGGACGAGCCGCCGCTGATGCGCCGGCAGGCGGCGCTGCTGACCATGACGGTGGCCGAGGAGCTGCGGGATCAGGGCAAGCACGTGCTGTGCCTGATGGACAGCGTCACCCGCTTCGCCATGGCCCAGCGCGAGATTGGGCTGGCCGCGGGAGAGCCGCCGACCGCCAAGAGCTATCCGCCCAGCGTTTTCGCCGAACTGCCCCGCCTGCTGGAACGTGCGGGACCGGGCCCGGAAGGGAGTGGTGAGGGCGACATCACCGCGATCTTCACCGTGCTGGTGGATGGCGACGACCATGACGAACCCATCGCCGACGCAGTGCGCGGCATCCTCGACGGGCATCTGGTGCTGGATCGCAAGATCGCCGAGCAGGGGCGCTATCCCGCCGTCAACCTGCTGCGCAGCGTGTCGCGCACCCTGCCCGGCTGCCATGACGCGCGGGAGAACCGCATCGTCGGCCGCGCCCGCGCGCTGGCCGCCACCTATGACGGCATGAAGGAGATGATCCGGCTCGGCGCCTACAAGCGCGGCACCGATCCGGAAACCGACGCCGCCATCGACCTGCACCCCCGGCTGGAAGAGTTCCTGCGCCAGGGCAAGGACGATCCCTCCCCCTCCGCCGAGAGTTTCGCGCGGCTGGACACGCTGCTCGCCGCCATCGGAGACCAAGCATGAGCGTGAATACGAGACTGGCCGCCCAGGCCGTCACCCCGCCCACGGCACAGCGTAAGTCCGCCGAACCGGAAGAATCGCTGGCCGACAAGATGAGCGTCGGGTTCGACGACCTGCTCGACGTGGTCAACCCGCTCCAGCAGTTGCCGGTGGTGTCATCGGTCTACCGCGAGGCGACGGGGGAAGGCATCTCGATCCCGGCACGGCTGGCCGGCGGCTTCCTGTTCGGCGGCCTGCCCGGCCTGATCGGCAGCGCCGCGATGGTGGCGTTCGAGGAGGTCACCGGCGACAGCGTGCTGGGCCATATCGGCAGTTTGCTGGAGAATGGGACGGAGACGGCGGCGGAGGGTACGCCGGCCGGGACGCTGCCCTGGATGAACGGTGGCGGCGATGGCGCGGACTCCGCCCTGCCCTCCCCTCAATCCTTGGCGGAGGCATTGCGGCGCAAGTCCGGCGCAGCGGCGGGAGACGTGGCGGCAGTGGTGCCGACGGGCGAACAGCCGGCGCCGCAACTGCTGGCGAAGCTCTACAGCCTGGAGGCGACGGCGAAGGCCGGTGCGCCCGGGGTGGTGCGCAAGGCGGGGTGACCAACCCGCCCTTGCGCACCACCGCCGGGCGCGGTTCAATGATCCGCACGGCGTTCCATGATGAGCGGGCTGGCGGTGGACGAAGACAAGGATATCGGCATGGGAAGGGGACGGCGGCGGCTGTGGCTCCTGGTCGGCCATGGAGCGGTCGGCTTGGCCACCGCCGGAGCGTTCCTGCCCATCCTGCCCACCGTTCCCTTCCTGCTGGTCGCCGGCTGGGCTTATGCCCGCAGCAATCCCGAATTGCGGGAGCGGATGCGCAACGATCCGCGGTTCGGCCCCGCCGTGCGCGAGTGGCAGGACCGCGGCGCCATTCCGGTGAAGGCGAAGGTCATGGCGGTCGGCGGCATGTCGTCCAGCTTCGCCGTGCTCGCCCTGTCGTCGCCCGGATATCCGGTGCTCGCCGGCACCGGCGCGGTGATGGCGGCGGCGGCTGTGTATGTGGTGTCACGTCCGCCCCCTATGGACCGATAAGCCCCCCTCACCAGCCCAGCCACTTGCCGTATTCGTGGACGACGTCCTGCGTGATCGCCTCGCGGGTGGTGCGATCCGGCGGCAGGTATTTGTGAAGGCCGCCGCGCAGGATCACCTCCACGCGCCGCTGCCATGCCGCGCGGTTGTCCTGCATTTCCGGGAAGGCGAAGGTCATCGGATGATAGGCGCGGGCACGGATGGAATAGGAGAACTCCTCCTCCCCGTTGCGCAGCACGGCGATGCCGGCGCTGAAGGCGCCCGTCTCGATCTCGACGCGCCGTCCGTGCCGTTCCAACTCCAGCGCCACGTCGCGTAGCGCCGGCTGCACCGTCTCGGCGATGAAGCGGGCGACCTCCTGCCGCGCCGCCGTGCCGCCAGGGGGAAGGGCGGCCTGCGCCGCGGTCCGGCGGCCGACCATCGCCGCCAACCGCTGCCGCCAGTCGCCGTCCGCCATTTGCTGTTGCGGCACAGCCCCTTCTGCGGGAGCGCCGGGGCCGATGGATTCGCGGGTCGTGCGCCGGTCCAGCGCCACGCTGCGCTCCTCGCGCAGGCTGACCACGAGACTGATGCACATCAGCACCATGACCACCACGAAGGGCAGAGCGGTGGTGACCGCCGCCGTCTGCAATGCCTGCAGCCCGCCGACCAGCAGCAGGATGGCGGCGACGACGCCGGACAGCACCGCCCAGAAGATGCGGGTGGCGATGGGCGGATCCTGGTTGCCACCGGAGCCGATGATGTCGATGACAAGCGCACCGGAGTCGGCCGAGGTGACGAAGAAGGTGATGACCATCAGCGTGCCGATGGCGGAGGTGATCGTGCTGAGCGGCAGGCGGTCCAGCATGACGAACAGTGCGGTCGGCACGCTGTCGGCCACCGCCTTGGCCATGCCGCCGCCTTCGAACATCTCGATGTGGATGGCGGTCTCGCCGAACACGGTGAACCAGACGAAGGTCAGGGCGACCGGGGCGAACAGCACGCCGCCGATGAACTCGCGGATGGTGCGGCCGCGCGACACCCGCGCGATGAACATGCCGACGAAGGGCGCCCAGGAAATCCACCAGCCCCAATAGAACATGGTCCAGCTCGCCTGCCACTCCGCGCCGGAATAGGGCAGCGTGCGGAAGCTGGTGTAGGGAAGGGTCCACAGGTAGCGGCCGATATTTTCCACCAGGGTGGACAGCAGGAAGACCGTCGGGCCGAGCAGGAAGACGAAGGCCAGCAGCAGGAGCCCGGCCAGCATGTTCAGCTCGCTCAGGCGGCGGATGCCCTTGCCGACGCCGCTGACGGCGGAAGCGGTGGCGATCGCGGTGATGACCACGATCAGCACCATCTGCTGCACCGTGCCGACGCTGAGCAATCCCAGATACTCAAGCCCCGCGTTGATCTGCATGACGCCGAGGCCGAGCGAGGTGGCGATGCCGAACAGCGTGCCGAAGATGGCGACGATGTCGACGATATGGCCGGGCCAGCCACGGATCCTGTCGCCGAGCAGGGGGTAGAGCGCCGAGCGGATCGTCAGCGGCAGGTCATGGCGATAGGCGAAATAGCCCAAAGCCAGCCCGACGACGATGTAGATGCCCCAGGCATGCAGGCCCCAATGCAGGAAGGCCAGATTCATCGCCTCGCGCGCGGCGTCCGGCGTTCCGCCTTCGCCGACGCGCGGGTTGGAGAAATGCAGCATCGGTTCGGCAACGCCGTAGAACAGCAGGCCGATGCCCATGCCGGCGCTGAACAGCATGGCGAACCATGTGGGATAGCTGAATTCCGGCTCGTCATCGTCCTTGCCCAGCTTGATCGCGCTGTAGGGGCTGATGAAGAGCCACAGGGCGAACAGCAGGAATCCGGCGACGGTCAGGACATAGAACCAGCCGAAATTTCCGACGATGGCGGCCTGCACCGCCGAAACGCGGGCGCCGAACGGTTCGGTGAACAGCGCCGCCACCGCAACGAAGAGAAGAATCAATCCTCCCGCAGTGAAAGATACGGTTTTGTTGATCCCATGCATAATGGCACTCCGAAACAAGCCCGGCCAAGCGTAAGCGTGTCGAGACGCTGACAGCACAACGAGCCGGGTGAGTGAATGTTGCGAGCCTGCCAGGAAAAGCCAGTGATCGGCATCCGCGTGCAAACTGCTCGCATCGCGCGAATATCGCATCCGCACAAATCGAAGCGCGGGATCATACATATTTTGCGGGCTCCGTCAAACATCTTGACCTGAGCCATGAGATCATTGGGCGCCAACAATCTTCTATCGATTGGCTTCCTTCTTCTTTGTTGCACTTCAATATGAAGTATTAAATGGATGGTTCTGCAGAACCCTCCCGCCTGTCCCAAAGGCCTGCCAATCAATACACAGCTTTTCATTCCGCAATCCACGGTACGGACAAAGAAAAAGGGCCGCCGTTTCCGGCAGCCCCTTCCCTTCCGTCCTCGATCCGCCGGTCAGGCGGCGGCGCGCTCCTGCCCGAGATGGGCCATGCGGGCCAGCGCCGCCGGCTCGATGGCCACCTGCAGATGGGCGTGGCTGTCGTCGTCGCGGCGGCCGACCACCTCGCCATGGGCGTAGAGCCAGGCGAGCGTCGCGCCGTCACCATGCGCGACATCCAGTTCCACCAGTTCGCGGCCGGCGGTCATCCGGTCGTCGAGAATGCGGAACAGCGTGTCCAGCCGCCCGCCGGTGGCGGCGGACACCGCACAGGCGTTGCCGGCCCGTTCGGTGCGGGCGAGCACGGCGTCGAGGTCCGCCCCGTCCAGCAGGTCGATCTTGTTGGCGACCTCGACCACGCGCGGATCACGCTCCGGATCGATGCCGAGATCGGCCAGGATCGCCTCCACGTCGGCCTTCTGCGCCTCGGTGTCGGGATGGGCGATGTCGCGGACATGCAGGATGATGTCGGCCGACTGCACCTCCTCCAACGTGGCGCGGAAGGCCGCGACCAGATGGGTCGGCAGGTCGGAGATGAAACCGACCGTGTCGGACAGGATCACCTTGCGCCCCGACGGCAGCACCACCTGACGCATGGTCGGGTCGAGCGTGGCGAACAGCAGGTCCTTCGCGAACACGTCGGCGCCAGCCATCCGGTTGAACAGGGTGGACTTGCCGGCGTTGGTGTAGCCGACCAGCGCCACCACCGGGTAGGGCACCTTGGCGCGCGCCTTGCGGTGCAGGCCGCGGGTGCGGCGGACGTCGTCCAGTTCCCGCTTGATCTTGACGATGCGGTTGCCGATCAGGCGGCGGTCAAGCTCCAGCTGCGATTCACCGGGGCCGCCGAGGAAGCCGAAGCCGCCGCGCTGGCGCTCAAGGTGGGTCCAGGACCGCACAAGCCGCGACTTCTGGTAGCTCAGCGACGCCAGTTCGACCTGAAGCTGGCCTTCATGGGTGCGGGCGCGCGCCCCGAAGATCTCCAGGATCAGACCGGTGCGGTCGATGACCTTGGCGCCGAACGCCTTTTCCAGGTTGCGCTGCTGCACCGGGGTCAGGGCATGGTCGACGATGACGAGGTCGATGGCCTCGCCCTCCTCCCGCGCGTCTTCGATCAGCTTGGCGTACTGCTCGATGGCGCCGCCGCCCAGCAGGGTGGCCGGGCGCGGCTGGTTGACCTTGACGATTGCGGCCTGCGCCACGTCGAGGTCGATGGCCGCGGCAAGGCCGACCGCTTCCTCCAGCGAGGCTTCGGGGCTGCGGTCGGTGTCGGCCCCGCGCAGGACCGGGTGGAGGACGAGAGCACGGCCCAAAGTGGACCGCGGGGTGTCGGTGGTTTTCAAATCGGTGGTCTGATGCGTGCCCATGAGGCTCCTTTGTCCGCCCCGGCGCCGGATGCGCGGGGGCATGCGCGCATCCCTCGCGGATGCGAAGCTCGGAATTTGGGAAAAAAGAAGGGTCCTCTCCGACCCCACCGGCGGCGCCACGGCACGGGGGAGGGTCGCGGCGGCCTGCGCGTCACGGGGTCGGAGAGGAGAGCGTCGGCACACCCGAGGCGGGAGGCCGAACCGGGGAACTTAGATCAAGGGAAGTCACCGAAGTTGCCGCGCCGGCCGGGAAAGCGGCCTCGTGACGCGATACTGCACTGGGAAAGTCGCCTGGGTGATGGCGTCGCCGCCCACACAGGCTTAGATGATGAGTTCGGCGTTTGAAACAAGGGCGTGGGGACGATTTTCCGGGGGAATCCCCTCACCGGCCCATGTTGTTGCGCGACGCCTGTTCGATGGTCTTGATGTGGGCCAGTCCGGGGAGGATTTCCGAGCGGATGAACTCCAGCCGGCGCACCGGGCCGCCGCCGCGGGCGAAGCGGTGCTTCCACAGATTCATCTTCACCGCCAACCCGCACAGCACGCCGCCGATGGTCAGGTGATGGGTGACGATCAGGTCGCGGATGCTGCGGAAGCTTTCCGGGTTGATGTCGCGCCAGAAATCGCGGGACCGGTTGTCGAAGCTCTCGAAGCGGCCGGTGATGGAGGTGGCGATGTCGGTCAGATCGTGGCCGATCTCGTCCAGCATGCGGCGCTGGCGGACATCGCGCCGCACCTCGCTGACCTGGAACAGCTCCGCCATCCAGCCGAGGAAGCCCTGCACGTCGGGCACGATGTCGTCCAGACAGCGCTTGAAATAGGCCAGCGACAGGAAGATGTCGGCATACTCCTCAAGGAAGGCCGGGATCTCCTGCAAGGGGATGTCGAGACGGTCGGCGGTCATCTGCAGCCGGCGCCGCGCCTCCTCCAGGTCGGGCTGGGCGAACAGGCGGACCAGTTCGTCCATGCTGGCAATGTCGGCGCCCTGCACGCCATAGACATGCTCCACCAGCGGCCGGGTGAAGACGCGCATGTAGCTGGTCAGTTCCGCCCGCTTGGCGGCCGACAGGCGCAGCGCGTCCGCCCCCTCCACGTCGATGTTCAGACGGCGCAGCTCAAGCCGCAGGCTGTAGACGTCGAAGCTGGCGGCCTCGCCGATCCGGACGATCTTGCGCAGGTCGCGGCGAAGCTCCGGGCCGTCGATGCCGAAGCATTTCGACAATTGGTCGAGGCCGATCTGGCCGCTGCCGGTCTGGGCGTCGTTGAACAGCTCCGCCACCGTCTCCAGCCGGACATTCTTGATCAGCCGCGCCCGGCGCAGTCCCGGCGTTTCCAGCGGCAGGATCGACAGGGGCAGGATGTGCAGGGCGTCGCGCCCGTCATCCTCCGCCGCCGTCGAGGCCCCGCGCAAATGCACGGCGGCGGCCCCGGTGGTGGCGGGCGGGCGGATGCGGTCGCGGGGCTTGCGGTCTTGTAATTCGCCGGACCTGCGGTCTTGTAATTCGCCGGACCTGCGGTCCTGGGGGATGCCGGCTGGCGGCTGCACGGCTGGACTCCTCCCGCTTGGCCGAGCCCCGCGGCCTGTCAGAAGCGCGGGAACCTCATCAGCGTCATGGTGATGGACGGATCGATGGAAATGACCGAGGCCCGGCCATTGCGGGAGATCGGTCCGATCGACGGCATGGCGGCGGTCGCGGTGGCGCCGCCATTCTGCATGTCGTACATCGCGGCGAAGCGGTCGAGGAACTTGGCGACCTTCTCCGGACTCTTCAGGTCGGCGATGTCCATGCGCTTTTCCAGCAGCGCCTTCTGCTTGTCGACATCCAGCAGCGCCGTCTGGTCCGGCAGGCCCAGCGTGGTGTAGACCACCTTGCGCAGGGCGTTGTCGGCCATCACCTGATACCAGTTGGAGATGTTCGACGACCGCCGCTGGAAATAGAGGCCGAGGCGCACCGCCGGGTTCCTGTCCTCCGATTCGACCTCCAGCGTCACGTTGACGTAGCGGTCGATGATCGCCTGGACGACGGCCGGCTGCTTCAGGTTGTCGCCGCCGTTTTCGGCGAAACCCAGCACGGTCGCCATCTCGCGAAACTTGGTGTCGCTCATCCGGTTGGCGGTGGAATACTGGTCGCTCACCCCCTCTTCCAGCACCTTGCGGATCAGGCCGCGCGACTTCGCCTGACTGCCCAGGTCGAAGGCGTCCAGGACGAAGCGATAGAGCTTGTCGTCCTTCATGAAGTCTTCGGTGCTGGTGATCTTGCCGATGTTGTCCTGGAAATAGGAGATGGCGCGCTGCACCGCCGGGCGGCTGCGCACCGCCTGTTCGTAGCGGTCGTGGTTCTTGCTGACCATGCGCAGATCGACCAGCGTCGTCATGGCCTTAGCTCCCCGCGTGGTGGCCGATGCCGTCCGTCTGGAGGGAAGGGGCCTGGATGGACGGCGCCGGAGCGGAGGGGGCCGGCGACAGCAGCGTGCCTTCATACTCCATCACCGGACGCAGGGCGGACAGCGCCTTGTAATAGTCGCGCTCGCCGATATGGCCCATGGCGCGGGCGATGCGGTCCTGGATGTCCGGGCGGGTGAAGGTGGTGTAGAGCTGCGCCATCATCTCCGCCGCCGCGCCGCTGCCGTTGGCGGCGACGGTGGGGTCGAGCAGCATGCTCTGGATCAGGAAATAGGCGCGGCGCACCGGGGTCACCGCATCCTCTTCCTGCAGGATGTCGCTGCCGCGGATGATCTGGGCGAAGTTCGAGATGGTCAGGGTGTAGCGGCGGTTCTCGTTCTGCACGACGCAGCCGTTGATGACCACCCGCTCGCACGGCTTCAGGCGCAGCTTAAGTGCCATAGGACAGATCCTCCGTCGCCAGCTCGCGAGCACCCTGCGCCGCCCCTTGCAGGCCCTGCATCACCGAGCGGTTGATATGGAGCAGCAGGTCGATGCCGCCCTCGCCGCGCAGCACCCGCTGGGTGTTGCGGTTCACCGCGAAGGACAGCGAGACCAGACCGGCACGCAACGCCTCCGGCAGGGCGTTGCCGTCCTCCAGCAGGTCGGCGCGCAGCGCGTTCCACAGCTCCAGGTTCCGCCACAGCGCGTCCTTCAGCGCGGCGGAGCGCCAGTCGGCGTTGCGGTTGTTCTCCAGCGCCAGGGTGATCCGCAGGAACACCCGGTACTCGATCTTTCGCGGATCGTCGCACTCGGCGATGGTCTGGTGGTAGGCGGCGATGCTCATGGGCGCACCCCTGCGATGGGGGTCCTTGGCGGCGGGAAGCCGGACCGGTTGCGGTGGGTCTTTGTGGGGACGGGCGAATGGCCGGCCGTCGGCGATGCCCGCTCCGCTCCTGCTGCGGGCAGTGTGAACGGGCATGGCCGACGGGGCGGCGCCATCGTCCAGGGGATTGACCCCGATTTTGGACGATGACGCCGCCCATCAGGGACTTAGCGGAACAGCGACAGGATGTTCTGCGGACCCTGGTTGGCGATCGACAGAGCCTGGATGGCGAGCTGCTGCTGGACCTGGAGGGCCTGCAGGCGGCTCGATTCCTCGTTCATGTCGGCATCGACCAGGGCGCCGATGCCCTTGTTCATCGAGTCGGTCAGCTTCGACACGAAGTCGTTCTGCACCGACACGCGGTTCTCGATCGAGCCGATGACCGACGCCTTGCCGATGGCGCTGTCGAGCAGCTTGTTGATGACTTCCAGCGACTTCTTCGAGTTGTTGACCACGTCGATCTGGGTCAGATCGGCGAGGCCGCCGAAGGCGTCGCTCTCCTTCGAGCCGACCCACAGGCCGGACACCTGGGCGGTGAAGTTGCCGTCGGTGTTCTTGTCCTGATCGGTGAAGGTCAGCGTGTCACCGGTGAAGGCGACCTGGAAGTCGCCGCCGGCGGCGGTCAGGGCCGTGTTCACCGCCGTGGCGATGTTGCCCTGGGTGGTCGCCAGATCGGTGTCGTAGGTCTGGGCCGACAGGTCGACCGTCACATCGGCCTTGGAGCCGTCTTCCTTGGTCACCGTCAGCGTCAGGCTGCCGAGGCCGAGATTCTGGCCGTCGATGAAGGTGTCGCCGGGGGCGCCGAGCTTGATGTCGACCTTGGCCTTGGTGGCGTTGGTCGAATCGACCTGCTGCTCGATGGTGGCCTTGCCGACGATCGATTCCACGCGCATGTCCTGGCGCTGGAATTCGATGTAGCTCGGATCGACGCTGCCGTCGCTGCGGCTCAGCGACGCCAGGATGGCGACGTTCTTGTCCTTGGCCGTGCCGTCGTTGGAATAGGCGACGCGCAGCAGGTTGTCGCCGTTGAAGGAGGCGTCGGCGGCGGCGCCCTTGATCAGCTTCACCAGCTGGTCGACGTCGTTCTGGATCAGCGACTTGTCGACGCCGTTGGTCTGGCCGGCGATGACGCGGGCCTTCAGCGTCTGCAGGTTCTCGACGATGTTCTTGGAGGCCACCGACGCGGTGTTGGTGGTGCCGGACCCCAGCTCCAGCGATTCCTTCACCGCCTTGAAGCCGGCGACGTCGGCCTTCATGGTGGTGGCGATCGACCAGTAGGCGGCGTTGTCCTTGGCGTTGTTCACCTTCAGGCCGGTCGAGATGCGGTCCTGCGTGGTCTCCAGATCCCCGGTCACGCGACGCAGGGTCTGCAGCGCGGTCATGGCGGAGGTGTTCGTCATAATCGAGGCCATGGGTATCTCCATTCGCGAGATGCATGGCGCCTTTCTGACGCCGGGGCCATTCGCGCCGGCCTTCCCGATCCATTGTGCGGGGGCGCGAGCGGCAAATTCGAGGATGACCGAGCCGGTTTAAGCCGGAGTAAAAAATCGGGGGCGTTCGGGACGGACGGGGTGGTCGGCGCTGCTCAACGCTGCTCAACGCCCGATGGCGCGGGTGGCGGCGGGGGCGGCGCTGCGCGGCACCACCGGCGGGATGAAGGGCACGCGGGGGCCGGCCAACCCGCCGGCGCTCGACCAGCGGTCCAGCATCAGTTGGGCGCGGTCGGGAGCGACATGGTCGGGCGGCGCCTCGAACTTGTAGCCGCGGCCATAGACCGTCTCGATGTAGCGGCCGCCGCCGGTCGCCGTATCGATCTTCTTGCGCAGCTTGCAGATATAGACGTCGATCACCTTGTCGAGCGGGTCGGAGCCGGACAGGCCGTAGACCTCCTCGTAGATGTGCTCCTTCGACACCACGCGGCGGTGGTTGAGGGCCAGCACCGACAGGATCGCGTGCTCCCGCTGGCTGAGGCGCAGGCGCTCGCCGTCCACCTCCGGGTCGCGGCCGTCGAGGAAGACGGTCAGGCGGCCGACCGTCACCGCGTTGCTGGTCAGCCCGTAGGAACGGCGGCGGATCGCCTCCAGCCGGGCGCGGATCTCGGTGCTGACCACCGGCTTCACCAGCACGTCGTCCGCACCGGCCCGCAGGATGCCGGCGGTGGTGTTGGCGCAGCGGCGTTCGATCAGGCAGATGATCGCGGCGGTCACGTTGCGGGCACGGAGCATGGCAACGCAGGCCTCGGTATCGCCGACGTCGCCGATGATGATCGCGTCATGTCCGATGTCGATGGAGCCATGCCCGCCCACCAGATCGCGCAGGCCATTCAGGTCCAAACGGTCATGGTTAACCTTGCACAGGGCGAGTTGCTTACCGATGGCGTCGGCGATCAGATCGGCTGGCTCAATCAGCAAAGCCTGCATTGGATTCTCCATTGTCGAGCAAGCGCAGATAAAGCATTGATTTTTACGCAATTGCGTTGATGTCACATGCTTATCACAGCCCCAAAAGAACCCATCGAAAGGCGATGTGTCAACACTTTGGGGTAGCCGAGTTGATATAGGACATTCGAGCGTTTTACCCCGTTTTAACATTTTCGTTTGGATAAACACTGGATAAATTTTTATGTAACACGGGTTTTACTTTGAAATTTGGCATGACTTTATAATGATCATCACAAGCAATCAGCAATCACCCCGCCAGCCGTGGTTAACGACAGTAATCGGGTGGAAAACCACTCCTCATGAATATGAACGCTGGTTTAACCCTGATGCCCTAGCGTCGCCGGGCATCCGCGTTTGAGGAGGTTCCATGTCCGGAACGAAGGCACCTGTCTTGCCGGCGGCGGTCGCCGCTGCTTGCCTGTCCGTGATGGCGGGCTGTGCGCAATTGTCGCAGGCGCCCGACAGCGATTACCGCCAAGCCCTTGAAAAAGCGGTAGCGGTGTCCGGGGGAATCTCCCTCTCCCCCCCGGGGAGAGGGGCGGGGTGAGGGGGATGCATCGGGTGGATTTAGTGGGGACCGGGGAGCGCGCGATGCTTGA
>NZ_LGQY01000154.1:0-14114 GCF_003116065.1 Azospirillum sp. TSO5
ACGAGAACGTGGTTCAGCATCTCGGCGGCGTTCTTGCCGACGTCCTCGATCGACTTGACGACGCGGACGCCGCCCTTGCCCTCGGGGTTGTCCTTGAAGCGGCCGGCGCCGCGGCCACCGGCGTGGATCTGGGACTTCACCACCCAGACCGGACCGCCGAGTTCACGGGCGACCGTCTCGGCCTCCTGCGGGGTGTAGGCAACGCCGCCGCGGGGAACCGCGACGCCGTACTTCTTCAGCAGGCTTTTCGCCTGGTACTCATGGATGTTCATCGGGCGTCCATCTGTTTTTTGGTTCGGCTGACGAGAACGGGTCGACTGAAGGACAAGACGGGCGCACCACCGGCGCCGTCCCGGACCCGGAAAATGGGCCGGGACGGTGCCGGAGACCGCGCACTCCGTTCTTTAGGAAGCGGCCTTCTCGGCGTCCAGCTTCTTGACGACGTCGACCAGAGTCTTCACCGCGTCGACGGAGTTCTGGAACATCGCCTTCTCTTCGTCGTTCAGCTCGATCTCGATGATCTTCTCGACGCCGCCGGCGCCGATGATCGTCGGGACGCCGACGTAGAGGTCGTCCTGGCCATACTGGCCGCTCAGGTGGGCGGCGACCGGCAGAACGCGCTTCTGGTCCTTCAGGTAGGACTCGGCCATCTGGATGGCGGAAGCGGCCGGGGCGTAGAAGGCCGAGCCGTTGCCCAGCAGCTTGACGATCTCGGCACCGCCGTCACGGGTGCGCTGAACGATGGCGTCCAGCTTCTCCTGCGTGGTCCAGCCCATCTTGACCAGATCGGGCAGCGGGATGCCGGCGACGGTGGAGTAGCGCACCAGCGGGACCATCGTGTCGCCGTGGCCGCCCAGCACGAAGGCGGTGACGTCCTCGACCGAGACGTTGAACTCTTCGGCCAGGAAGTAGCGGAAGCGGGCCGAGTCGAGCACGCCGGCCATGCCGACCACGCGCTCCGGCGGCAGGCCGGACGCCTGCTGCAGCACCCACACCATCACGTCGAGCGGGTTGGTGATGACGATGACGAAGGCGTTCGGGGCGTGCTTGCCGATGGCCTCGCCGACGGTCTTGCAGACGCCGCTGTTGATGCCGATCAGGTCGTCGCGGCTCATGCCCGGCTTGCGCGGGATGCCGGCGGTGACGATGACGACGTCGGCGCCCTCGATGGCCGAATAATCGTTGCCGCCGGTCAGGCTGACGTTGTAGCCCTCGACCGGGGCGGCCTCGGCGAGATCAAGAGCCTTGCCGGCGGGGGTGCCTGGGACGATGTCGAACAGGACGACGTCGCCCAGTTCCTTCTGAGCAGCGAGCAGAGCCAGCGTGCCGCCGATCTGGCCGGCACCGACGAGCGCAATCTTCTTGCGAGCCATGGAGCGTTCCCTAAAACGTTTGAGCGTCCCCCATTCAGCGGGAGACTAGAACCGTTGGTCATTCTAACGTCTTAGGGATCCAGCGCCCCGAGATTTCGGAAGCGTAGGTAGCGCGTTTTGTCGCGGAGGGCAAGCCTGACCGCTAGCGAGGCATTGCAGCTTTGCGTCGCACCCCCGATGATCCTTTCCAACGCCTGGACCGTTCGGCTTTATACGTATGGTTCGCGTCCGGTCCTTACCTTGTTCAAAGATGGTCGAAGGAGAGCGCAGATGGCCCAGCTCGTGGCCCGTATCATTCCCGGTCTGACCATGTCGCTGGCGCTTGCCGCCGGCATCGCCGGTGCCTCAACGGCCCAGGCCCAGACGGTCGGCGACTATACCGCCGCCATCACCGCCGCCCCGATCACCGACGCGGTGGCGGAGGGCAGCATCGCCTATTGCCGGCCGCTGACCAACTACGTCTACACCTCGATCCCCGCCGACCAGCGGGCGAACTGGGTGCTGCCGCTGGTGACGCTGGACGGCTCGCAGTCGGCGGAACTGGCCGCCAAGCGCGACGCCTGCCTGAAGGTGCGCCAGCTGCCGCTGATCGCCTTCGACGCCGGCACCGGCGAGCAGATCGTCACCCCGGCCGAAGCAATGGAAAGCCCGACCGACCGCGGCCCCTATTACAAGGAGGTCTCGCCCGACACCCCGGTGCCGCGCACCGGCCGCGCCACGCCGCGCCAGCCGATGCCGCGTGGCGGCATGCAGCAGCCTTACTGATCGGTTCCCTTACGGCCCGATGCCGTAGCGTTCCAGGTGTCGGGCCATCTCGGCGGAGGACAGCGGGAAGCCGCTGCCCTGCCGGGCGTTCAGCATGGCGCGCGGGCGGATGCCGGCCGCGCGGGCCTGGATCTGCATGGCGCAGCGCATCGACAGGCCGGCGCGCCAGACCAGGGCGGTGACCGCCTGCGGGTCGTGGGCGTCCAGGATCAGGTCCACCACCTCCGGCGCCACGCGGGCGCGCAAGGTCAGCGCAGCCCGCACGAATCCGGCCTCGTTCCACGACATCGCGTCGCCCAGCGCCGTCTCGTCCAGCTTGCCCAGCCGGTGCAGGCGGACGGCGCGGCGTTCCGGCGACTCGGCCGAGTCGGGGGCTTCGGCCCAGTCGATGCGGCGGCGGGTGGTGGCGGCGATCTCCGCCACCGTGGCGTCGTCGAAGTCGGGACGCCGCCTCAGAGTCTCCACCACCGCCAGATCGACGAAATCGGCCAGCCGCAGCGCCAGCCGGCGGGGCAGGGCGGGACGGCGGGCCAGCTTTTCCCGCCAGTCCGGATGGTGGGCCGACCGCTCCACCAGCGATTCCAGCGTCGGTTCGGCGATCACCGCCCCGCTGTTGTCGAGCAGGATCCCGGTGGCCTCGGCATGGCCGCTGCCGGCGATGGCGTCGGACAGGGCGACGCCGATGCTGTGGCGCCGGGCGATGGCCGACAACGCCCAGCCGGCAGGGGCGGCAGCGACGATGTCCAGCAGATCCTCGTCGCTGAGCGCCGCGCAGCAGCGCAGAACCGGCTCCGCCACCGTCCGTTCGACATCGCGCGCCAACGTCGCCACCACCGAAGGCGGGGCGCAGGCGATGTCCTTGATCGCCGTCGCCAGCGCCTCGCGCACCCGGACGATGTGGTCGCGGGCCAACTGCTCCAGCGCACGGATCGCCACCGTGCTGACGGTGTCGGCCCCGCCCGGCGGCAGGTCGGGCAACAGCCGGCACAGCTTGCCGGCGAGGGTGGAGCGCACGTCGGCATCGCCCATCCCGGCCAGCCGCGATTCGACCAGCACGTCGCCGACCTGCCGGGCGATGCCGCGGCCGGGCGCAGAGGGCAGTGCAGAGGGCGGTGCGGAGGGCGGCGCTGCCTGGAGCGGTTCCGGCTCCGGTGACCCGGCGAACAGGTAGTCCATCAGTTCGGGCGCGACGCCGCAGTCCGTCTCCGGCGGGAGTCGGGGGGAGGGGCGGGATGGGGAGCGCCGGGCTGTCACCGGACCAGTAGCCTTGTGGTTGTGCCGCCGCTCAACGAAGCGGGGACGGCTGTGAGAGCATCGGCACCATCGAAGCGCCTGTCCGGTTAACGGCTCCCTAATATGGGCCGGCGGTTGCCTCCGGGCTCAGGCCAAAAAAAAGGCCGCAGCCCATGCGGGCGCGGCCTTTAGTCTAGGGAGGAAACGCACTGCAAAATGCAGTAACGAGGCGGAGTTTAAGCCTGCGGCCGTGTTAGCGGTACCACGGTTTTCGAATTGGTGCGGTGCGATACCCGCATAGCGCAGTATGGAATATCGTTAGGTTTGCCCATCCGGTGGGCGGAAAGGCAGTTTTTCGCACTCTTTTCGGGCATATAGTCAGTAGCGGGTCAGGTGAACGATCAATTTTGAAAATGATCGCGCCCGTGAATGTTCGCGAGCGAAAAAGCATCTTGCGATTTGGGCATCCCTGCTTGATGGCGTTGTGGCCCATACGGTGGTAGGCCGGGCTTTAGCGGGCGGGCGTTGCCTTGATCCGGCTGAACCGGTATCGTGATAGCGTTATTGATACTATCATGCTTGATGCCAAGGCGGGGCGCATGGCGAAGGTCGAGGATATCGTACGGCGGATGCTGACCGTGCCGCACGACGTGCCGTTCGCAGACGTCGCAAAGGTTTGTGAACATTATTTCGGACCGCCCCGCCAACGCGGAACGAGCCATGCCGTGTATCGCACCCCCTGGCCCGGCGACCCGCGTGTCAACATCCAGCAGGGCAAGAACGGCAAGGCCAAGGGCTATCAGGTGAAGCAGGTCGTGCAGGCCATCGATCGGTTGCTGACCCAAGGGCGACAGGAGAATGACGATGCCGAATAGCCATTACACCTATCGTGTCACGTGGTCGCCGGACGATCGGGAATTCGTCGCCACCTGCGTGGAGTTTCCCGGCCTCTCCTGGCTCGAGGAGGACGAGATCGAGGCACTGCGCGGCATCCGCAAGCTCGTGGCGGAGACGGTCGAGGATATGCGGACGAATGGCGAGGCCGTTCCCGAGCCGCTGGCCGACCGTGAATATTCGGGAAAGATCCTGCTTCGGACAACGCCCGACCTGCATCGCCGGCTGGCGATTGAAGCGGCCGAGGCGAAAGTGAGCCTGAACCGCTACGTGAACGCCAAGTTGGCGCTGAACGGCTAGCCTTCACTTTCCGATGCGGCGGATGGTCGTCATGGACAAAAAAATGGCCATGGGCAGCTTGGTGCCGTCCATGGCCTTGTCGTTCAGCGCGTCAAGCGGGCGTCAGGCCGCCAGCTTCTCGCGGATCAGCGCCTTGGTCTCGTCGATGCCGTAGAGCTGGATGAAGGAGCCCATGCGCGGGCCGGTGGTCTGGCCCAGCAGCACCTCGTACAGCGCCTGGAACCACGCCCGCAACTCGGTGAAGCCGTGGGTCTTGCCGACCTCGAACACCTCGTTCTGGATGGTGTCGGCGCGGGCGTCGGCCGGCAGGCTGTCCAGCTTGGCCAGCAGGTCCTGCAAGGCGGCGCGTTCGGCGTCGGTGGGGGCGCGGAACCGCTTGGTCGGCTTCACCTGATCCTGGTAGTAGCGCACGGCATAGCCGACCATGCTGTCCAGGAACGGGCTGTTCTCCGGCGTGGCATCCGGCGCGTAGCGGCGGATGAAGCCCCACATGGTGTCCTTGGTCTCGGCATTCGCCGCACCCGCCAGATTGAGCAGCAGGTTGAAGGACACGTCGGAGCGCACGGCCGGCGGCTTGCCGTTGTGGATGTGCCAGGCCGGATTCTCCAGCTTCTTCGCCGGCTCCTCGCCATGGACCTTGTCGACGAAGGTCAGGTATTCGTCGACGGCGCGCGGGATGACGTCGAAATACAGGCGCTTGGCCGACTTCGGCTTCTGGAACATGTAGAGGGCGAGGCTTTCCTGCGGGGCGTAGGCAAGCCATTCCTCCATCGTCAGGCCGTTGCCCTTCGACTTGGAGATCTTCTGGCCCTTGTCGTCGAGGAACAGCTCGTAATTGAAGCCCTCCGGCGGGGTGCCGCCGAGGATCCTGCAGATCTTGCCGGCGAGATCGGCCGACGGGATCAGGTCCTTGCCGTACATCTCGTAATCGACGCCGAGGCCGAACCAGCGCATGCCCCAGTCGGGCTTCCACTGCAGCTTCACATGGCCGCCGGTGACCGGAAGCTCCACCTTCTTGCCGTCCTCGTCCTCGAAGACGATGGTGCCGGCATCGACGTTGCGCTCCAGCATCGGCACCTGGAGAACCCGGCCGGTGGAGGGGGAGACCGGCAGGAAGGGGCTGTAGGTCGCCTGACGCTCGGCGCCGAGGGTGGGCAGCATCACCGCCATCACCTCGTCGTAATGGCGCAGGATGCCGAGCAGCGCCTCGTCGAAGCGGCCGGACTTGTACCAGTCGGTGGAGGACTGGAACTCGTACTCGAAGCCGAAGCTGTCGAGGAAGGCGCGCAGCCGGGCGTTGTTGTGGGCGCCGAAGCTGTCATGGGTGCCGAAGGGATCGGGCACCTGGGTCAGTGGCTTGCCGAGGTTGGCCGCCACCATCTCCTTGTTGGGGATGTTGTCGGGGACCTTGCGCAGCCCGTCCATGTCGTCCGAGAAGCAGAACAGCCTGGTCGGAATGTCGCTCATGGTCTGGAAGGCGTGGCGCACCATGCTGGTGCGCGCCACCTCGCCGAAGGTACCGAGATGCGGCAGGCCCGACGGACCATAGCCGGTCTCGAACAGGACATAGCCTTTGGCGGGCGGCGCTTTCGCGAAGCGCGCGACCAGTTTGCGCGCCTCCTCGAACGGCCATGCCTTCGCCTGCAACGCCAGATCCCGTTCGCCGGTCATCGTCGGACCCTTTCGAAACCACATAGATAAAGTTGGTAATGAGGGCAAAGACCCTAGGGCCGGGCGGGCGTGGCGTCAACCGTGGGGGTGTCCGGTGGGGTACGTGTTCCGGGCTACTTGCGGCACCCGTGCGCCCGGTCCATCCTGCGCCGCCCGCAGGATCGGCCTTGCGGGAGAGGTCGGGGTTGGCGAGGTCTTTGGGCGATGAGCTGGCTGTATCTGGTGGTGGCGATCCTGTTCGAGGTGGTTGGCACCTCCGCGATGAAGATGTCGGACGGGATGACGCGGCTGGGTCCGGCGGCGGCGGTGGTCGTGTGCTACGGCGTCGCGTTCGTGCTGCTGGCCAAGGCGCTGCGCACCATGGAGGTCGGCATCGCCTATGCCATCTGGTCGGCGGCGGGGACCGCGGCCATCGCCGCCATCGGCGTGTTCGTCTTCGGCGAGTCGGTGACGGTGATGAAGGTGGTCGGCATCCTCCTGATCGTCGCCGGGGTCATCAGCCTGCACATGGCGAACGGCGCAGCCTGATCGCGATAGTCAGGTGTTGACCTAAGTATTTTCTCCCGCTAGGGTGCCGTCATGGATGCAGCACTCGACAGGACGTTCCGTGCGCTGGCGGACCCCACGCGCCGGGCGGTGATCCAGGCGCTCGGGCGCGGACCGGCGTCGGTCGGCGACCTTGCGAAACCCTTCGGCATGGCTCTGCCCAGCTTCCTGCAGCACCTGAAGATGCTGGAGGACAGCGGGCTGGTCGAAACGCGCAAAGAGGGGCGGGTGCGCACCTGCACGCTGAAGCCGGAGGCGCTGGCGGCCGCGGAAAGCTGGCTGGAAGCCCAGCGGAGCCTGTGGACAAAGCGGCTCGATCAACTGGACAGCCTGGTGTTGGACCTGAACAAACGGGAGGAAGGGACACCATGACCGATGTGGTTTTCAACCCGCAGCTCGACCTTGAACTGAAGCGCGAGGTCGCGGTGCCGCCGGGCCTCGTCTGGCGGGCCTGGACCGAGCCGGAGCTGCTGATGAAGTGGTTCACGCCGGCGCCCTGGCGCACCACCGCCTGCGAGATCGACCTGCGGCCCGGCGGCAAGTTCCGCACGGTGATGGAAGGGCCGAACGGCGAGAGGAACGACAGCACCGGATGCTTCCTGGCCGTGGAGCCCGAGCGGCGGCTGGTCTTCACCGATGCGCTGGGTCCGGGCTTCCGCCCCACCGGCGGCGGCTTCATGACCGCGTCCGTGACCATCGAGCCGACGGCCGGCGGCACGCTTTATACCGCCATCGCGCTCCACAAGGACGAGGCGTCGAAGAAACGGCATGAGGAGATGGGCTTCCATCACGGCTGGAGCGCTGCGCTCGACCAACTCGTCGCCCTGGTGAAGGGCATGTAAGGAAAGGGGCGGCCTTAAGCCCCGACCTTGAACGGGTTCACCTGCCGGGCGGCGCGTTCGACCGCCTCGGCGGGGCCGGGGCGGCCCAGGTAATAGCCCTGGGCGATGTCGCAGCGCAGGGTGCGCAGGGCTTCCAGCGTTTCGGCGTCCTCGACGCCTTCGGCCACGGCGGTCAGGTTCAGGCTGTGGGCCATCTGGATGACGGCGGCGGTGATCTTGGCGCTGTCGTGGTTGCTGGTGAGGTCGGCGACGAAGCTGCGGTCGATCTTCAGCTTGTCCACCGCCAGACGGCCGATGTAGGACAGGTTGGAATAGCCGGTGCCGAAATCGTCGATCGACACCTGTACGCCCATCGCCTTGATGCGGCGCAGATTGTCCATCACCAGATCGGTGTTCTGGATCAGCATCGATTCGGTCAGCTCCAACTCGAGCAGCAGCGGGTCGAGCCCGCTGTCGGTCAGGGCCCGCGTCACCGTGGCGACGAGGTCGTTGCGCTGAAGCTGCAAAGCCGACAGGTTGACCGCCACCGACAGCGACAGGCCGCGGGCATGCCATGCCGCCGCCTGCCGGCAGGCCTCCGTCAGGACCCAGGCGCCGATGGGCACGATCAGGCCGCTGTCCTCGGCGATCGGGATGAAGTCGCCGGGCGGGACCATGCCCTTGTCCGGGTGGTTCCAGCGCACAAGCGCCTCCGCGCCGGTCACGGCACCGCTCTCCAGGCTGACCTGCGGCTGGTAATGGATCAGGAACTCCCCGCGGTCGAGCGCGCGGCGCAGGCCGCTGCGGGTGGACAGGTGGGCCACCGCCTCGGCGTTCATCGCCTCGGCATAGAAGCGGTGGGTGTCGCGGCCGGCCGCCTTGGCGTGGTGGAGCGCGGTGTCGGCGTTCTTCAGCAGGGTGGCGAAGTCCTTGCCGTCGGCCGGGGCCAGCGCCACGCCGGAGGACAGGGTGACGGTCAGCTCGTGCCCGCCGACCTGGAAGGGCTCGGCCATCGCCTCGTGCAGGGAGGCGACGGTCTCCACCACCGAATCGATGTCGGACTGGCCGGACAGCAGCAGGATGAACTCGTCGCCGCCGCCGCGGCTGACGGTGTCGGTGTCGCGCACCGCCGCCTTCAGCCGCTCCGCCACCGCGCGCAGCAGGGCGTCGCCGACGGCGTGGCCGAGGCTGTCGTTCACCGTCTTGAAGCGGTCGAGGCCGCAGGCGACCAGCGCGACCAGCCGGCCGTTGCGCTCCGACCGGGCCAGCGCCTGTTCGGTGCGGTCCTGCACCAGGACGCGGTTGGGCAGCAGGGTCAGCGCGTCGTGGCGCGACAGATATTCCATCCGTTCCTGCGCCGCCTTGCGGTCGGTGATGTCGCGGACGAGGACGAGCAGCCGGCGGTCGTTGCCGTCGATGACGGCGCGCCGCAGGCTGACCTCCACCCAGAACAGCGATCCGTCGAGCCGGCGGGCATGCCATTCGAACAGCTGCGGTTCACCGTCGGCCGCCTTGCGGATGCAGGCCGCCGCGTCATCCCGCGTGTAGGGCGGCACGCCGGAGCTGAGCATTCCGACATTGATGTCCGACAGCGGGATGTCGCCCACCCGGTACATCTCCTTCATCCGGCGGTTGCCCTCCAGGATGGCGCCGCTGTCCAGGTCATGGATGAGGATGGCGTCGGTGACGCTGTCGAAGATGGTGCGGACGCGTTCCTCGCTGGCGGTCAGGGCCGCCACCGCGGTGCGCAGGCTTTGCGTCTTGCTTTCCACCTGCCGGCGCAGCAGCAGCACCCACACCAGCGCGCCGACGCCCAGCACCGCCAGTCCGCTCAGCAGCTTGAGCAGCAGGTCCATCATCTGGGGGCTGACGATGCCGGTGAGGCTGCGGCCGAGCCAGCGCTCCTCGATCGCCTTGCGCTCCTGCGGGGTGATGCGGGCGAAGCCGTCGGCGACCAAACGGTAGAGCGTGACATTGCCCTTGCGCACCGCCCAGTGCAGTTCGCCGGTATAGAGCGGATCGGTGTAGCGGAAGCGTCCCTGCACACCGCGCTTGGTCATGTAATAGCGGGCGGACGGGTCGTCCATGCAGAAGACCCGGGTTTCCTGCCGCGCCGCGGCCTCCACCATCGCTTCGAAACCAGGGTAGCGCTGGAAGGCGGTGATACCCTGGTCGGTCAGCCATTCGGCGCAGAAATCACCGTCCTTCACCCCGACCGTGAAGGCGCGCAGCGACTCCACTCCGGTAATGCCGCTGAGGTCGGCGCTGAACCAGATCGGCACGTCGACGCGGGCATAGGGCTTCGAGAAATCATAGAGCACGTCGCGCGCGCTGTTGCGGAAGATCGTCTCGATGACGTCGGCGGCCCCGGTGTCGATGGCCTGGCGGGCGAGGCTCCAGTCGGTGGGCATCATCTGGACCGGGATTCCGGTCTTCTGCGACCACAGCGCCCACAGATCCTTCACGATGCCGACATGGACGCCGTCGGGGGTGCGGAAGCTGTAGGGCGGGTAATTGTCGTCCAGCGTCACCCGGATTTCCGCCGGGCGCGGACCTGCGTCCGGAGTTGCCGCCGCCGGCGCCGGCGCACTGATCGCAATCGCCGGGTCGCCGGCCAGAAGGGACAGCAGAAGGAAGGCAAGCAACCGCAAGGCGCCCTGGCGCGCCGCGAGGCGGATCATGGCGGCGCACCGGCGTGGACGGTCGACGGACAGCGCTTGGCGGACATGGACATGGCCCTTGCCGAGGTCATGGACAGCGCAGGCGTGCGAGGCCTTCGCCATCCCACCGCCATCGCCAGCTTATCAGACAGGGTAACCCGTTCGACGCGCTGCGGCAACGAGGGGTTCTCCCAACCCTGTGACAAGCTCCCGCAGTGAGGGAAAGTGGCTGAGGGCCGCCGGGCGATCAGGGGGTATGGTCGGCGGGTGGCCGGGTGCCGGGTTCACTTTTTGCTTGGGCGCGCAGGGCGTCGCGGATTTCCTCCAGCAGCAGCTCCTGCCGAGGCGGGGTCTTCGGCGCTTCCTTGTGCAGGACATGCAGGCGGTTGACCTGCCGGACGATCATGAACAGGGCGCCCGACACAATCAGGAAATTGATGCAGCTGTTGATGAAGCGGCCGTAATTGACGGTGGCCGCTCCCGCCTTCTCGGCGGCCTGCAGCGAGTCGTAATGGCCGCCCGACAGGCTGATGAAATAGTTCGAAAAATCGATGCCGCCCATGATCCAGCCGATCGGCGGCATCAGGATGTCCTTGACCAGGGAATTGACGATCCCGGTGAAGGCGGCACCGATGATGATGCCGACGGCCAGTTCCACGACATTGCCGCGGCTGATGAATTTCTTGAATTCTTCGAACATGGCGTCCCGTTTTTTCCGTGGTTACGGATGGGAAACGGGGTGGGGAGGGGTTGGTTTCAAGTGGGGGCTTTTGCCCCCTCCCTAACCCTCCCCCGCTTCGCGGGAGAGGGGACTGCCGCTGTACCGGCAAACTCACCCTCTACCGCTGAAAGCGGGGGAGGGAAGGGGCCCGCGGCGAAGCCGTGGGAAGTGAGGGGGCACCGGCAGGCACCCCACAACCCACTTACGCCATGCGGCCGTGGCAGTGCTTGAACTTCTTGCCCGACCCGCAGGGGCAGGCGGCGTTGCGCGGGGTGTTTTCCATCACCTCGGCCGGCAGCGGCTGGTCTTCCGGCGTGCCCACGAGCGAGGAGGCGAGCGACGAGGCGCGGACCATGCCGTCGGGCAAGGCTTCGCCTTCACCCGCACCCATGCCCGCCATCGCCAGCGCCGGGTCCATGCGGCCCTCGTGCATTTCCTGCATCTGGCGGGCGAACAGTTCCTCCTGCGACGGCGCCATGCGGATTTCGACATGCATCAGGATGGTGGTGACCTGCTCGCGCAGGGCCATCAGCATCGAGTCGAACAGCTCGAACGCCTCGCGCTTGTACTCGTTCAGCGGGTCCTTCTGGGCATAGGCGCGCAGGTTGATGCCCTGGCGCAGGTGGTCGAGCTGGAGGAGGTGGTCCTTCCATTCCTGGTCCAGGATCTGGAGCAGGATGCTCTTCTCCACATGCCGCATCGTCTCGGCGCCGTAGGCCTCCTCCTTGTCCGCATATTTGCGGTCGGCGGCCTCGCGCACGCGCTCCTCGATCTCCGGCTCGGCGATGCCCTCTTCCTTGGCCCACTCGTGCACCGGCAGGTCCATGCCCAGCACGCGGTTGACCGCCTCGTGCAGGCCGTCGATGTCCCACTGCTCGGAGTAGCTGTTGGCCGGGATGGCGGCGGACACCATGTTGGCGATGATCTGGTGGCGCATCTCGCGGATTTCCTCCGCGATGTCCTCGCTCTCCATCACCTCGTGGCGCTGTTCATAGACGACCTTGCGCTGGTCGTTCATGACGTTGTCGAACTTCAGCAGGTTCTTGCGGACCTCGAAGTGATGCGCCTCGACCTTCTGCTGCGCCTTTTCCAGAGCCTTGTTGATCCAGGGATGGATGATCGCCTCGCCCTCCTTCAGGCCGAGACGCTGGAGCATGCTGTCCATCCGCTCCGATCCGAAGATGCGCATCAGGTCGTCTTCCAGCGAAAGGAAGAACTTCGAGGTGCCGGGGTCGCCCTGACGGCCGGAACGGCCGCGCAGCTGGTTGTCGATGCGGCGGCTCTCGTGCCGCTCGGTGCCGACGACATAGAGGCCGCCGGCCTGCTTCACCGTCTCGCGCGCCTCGGCGATCTCGGCCTCGATCTGCTTGATGCGGGCTTCGCGCTCCGGGCCTTCCGGGATGTCGGCCAGTTCGACCTCGATCCGCATCTGGAGATTGCCGCCCAGCTGGATGTCGGTGCCGCGGCCGGCCATGTTGGTGGCGACGGTCACCGCGCCGGCGCGGCCGGCCTGGGCCACGATATAGGCTTCCTGCTCGTGGTGGCGGGCGTTCAGGACGTTGTGCGGGATGCCGCGCTTGGTCAGCAGCTCCGCCAGCAGTTCCGACTTTTCGATCGAGGTGGTGCCGACCAGCACCGGCTGGCCGCGCTTGCGGGCATCCTCGATCAGGTCGATCATCGCATGGTATTTCTCGGTCGCGGTGCGATAGACCTCGTCGTCGTGGTCGATGCGCTTGACCGGGACGTTGGTCGGGATGTCGACGACCTCAAGCCCGTAGATCTCGCCGAACTCCGCCGCCTCGGTCAGCGCGGTGCCGGTCATGCCGGCCAGCTTCGGATAGATGCGGAAATAGTTCTGGAAGGTGATGGAGGCCAGCGTCTGGTTCTCGCGCTGGATCGTCACCTTCTCCTTGGCTTCCAGCGCCTGGTGCAGGCCTTCGGAGAAGCGGCGGCCTTCCATCATGCGGCCGGTGAACTCGTCGATGATGACGACCTTGTCGTCCTTGACGATGTAATCCTTGTCGCGCTGGAACAGCATGTGGGCGCGCAGCGCCTGCTGCGAATGGTGGACCAGCGCCACGTTTTGGATGTCGTAGAGGCCGCCGGTCTTCAGCAGCCCGGCCTCGGCCAGAAGCTGCTCCATGTGCTCCTGACCGGCCTCGGTGAAGCTGACGGAGCGGTGCTTCTCGTCCTTCTCGTAATCCTCGGGAACCAGCATCGGGATCAGCCGGTCGACCTGGACATACATCTCTGACGAATCGGTGGAGGGGCCGGAGATGATGAGCGGGGTGCGCGCCTCGTCGATCAGGATCGAGTCGACCTCGTCGACGATGGCGTAGTTGAAGGGCCGCTGGACCAGTTCCTCCAGCCGGAACTTCATGTTGTCGCGCAGATAGTCGAAGCCGAACTCGTTGTTCGTGCCGTAGGTGATGTCGGCGGCGTAGGCGGCGCGGCGCTCGTCGTCGTCCAGCCCATGGACGATGCAGCCGGTGGTCAGGCCGAGGAAGCCGTAGACCCGCGCCATCCAGCCGCTGTCGCGCGAGGCGAGATAGTCGTTCACGGTGACGACGTGGACGCCCTTGCCTTCCAGCGCGT
Source organism: Azospirillum sp. TSO5 (assembly GCF_003116065.1). NCBI lineage: Bacteria > Pseudomonadati > Pseudomonadota > Alphaproteobacteria > Rhodospirillales > Azospirillaceae > Azospirillum > Azospirillum sp. TSO5. Next base: position 13,580 of record NZ_LGQY01000154.1, read on the forward strand.
TCAGGTAGACGGCCAGCGTGGCGACCAGCGTCTTGCCTTCACCGGTGCGCATCTCGGCGATCTTGCCGCTGTGCAGCACCATGCCGCCCATCAGCTGCACGTCGAAATGGCGCTGGCCCAGCACGCGCTTGGCCGCCTCGCGCACGGTGGCGAAGGCGTCGGGCAGGATGTCGTCCAGCGTCTCGCCCTTGGCCAGCCGCTCGCGCAGCCAGTCGGTGCGACCCTTCAGCTGGTCGTCCGACAGCGCGGCGACCGACGGCTCCAGCGCGTTGATCTGAGCGACGGTCTTGTGCAGCGCCTTGACCGCGCGCGTGTTGGCGGTGCCGAAAATCTTGCGGGCGAGAGCGCCGAACATGAAAACCTCGGGAGTAAAGCGGAATGTGGGCCAGCCTATCGACGGGTCTCACATAGGACTATGGCAAGGCCCTGTCAACGAGACCGGGCCGGTGGGGCGCCGGTTGCGGCATTTGCGCGGCCGGTTCGGGTGGGGGAGGAGCGGGGCGGGGAAGCGGGCGGGTAAGCGGATGGGGGCGGG
>NZ_LGQY01000070.1:0-13201 GCF_003116065.1 Azospirillum sp. TSO5
CCCCACCCTGCCGCCGTTCCATTGGCTGCCGATCATGGTCGATTCCATCCCGACTATCCAGGTTGGAGGGGTCGGCCCGCGACCAGCGATCACCGACGAGTTTGACGGCCTGACGCGGGTCGCGGCACCGCTGCTGACGCAGTTGTTCAAGGTCCGCACCGACTTCAGTATCGAGCTGGCCGTCGAGACGCATTATGCACGCCTCATCGACATGGCCGAGGTGCCGGCGGTGAAGAAGCTCTACAACGAGCCTGGGCGGCCGACCGTCATCCACTTCCTCACAGAGGCGCAGGCCGTCTACTGCCTCAAGCGCTCCAGCGTGGGTCGCGGCAGGGTGAAGATGATGACCTGCGTGCAGCATTACGAGGAAGCGCGACTGGTGACCGTCAGCGAGGTGGCGCCTGTGGTGGCCGCAATCCAGTCGGACAACGGCGACGTCATCGCGTCGCTTGAAGCTGCTGCCCGTCGGCAGGTGGCCACTCAACCGGCTGGCGCGATGTTCCAGACCATCTTGGCGTACGATGCCGTGACGGGCGGGGACCAGCCGGTCGCGAAGGATCTGCTGTTGCGTGTGGTCGATTACTTCGAGCGCACGAGCGGTATTCGACGGGAGATGGTCGGCGGGAGCTACTACCTGCCGGCATAAGCCACACAGCACAGCACCCCGCCACCAGACCGGTGAGCGGGGTGCTGTTGTTCAGGCCCGTCCGTGGGCGACTTCCATCAGGGCGTCGCGATCAAAAACGAGCTTGACCTTCTCGTCCGGCGCGCACTGCGATCCCAGCATTTCTTGGGCCTTGGCGACGAGCGCTTTTCTGATGTCCTTGCCACGGGCTCTGATGTCACCGACGCGCCTATCCGTGTAGGAGGCGCTACTGATGCCCATCGGCTTCAGATTCGTGATCTCGCGCAAACTGCCGACCGCGCTGGTGCGCTTCGGGCTATAGCGGACGCTGATCAGGAAGACACGCATTTGATTCTCCGTTGCTGAGTTGGTTCTCCTACCCCAAAAGCCCCAGTGCCGGCTTTACGGTCTCTGGGGCTTGCTTGGGCTTACGAGGAAGTCATCTCGAATCTGTATCGCTTTCCCTTCTTGATCACGCGAACGCCTTCTGGCGTCTTCCTGTCGGGGTGCGTGATTTCGAGCGTTTCGGGATCGACGCGATACTTGTCGCTGCACCAAAACTTATTGATGCTTTCTTCGATTTGCCTGATTGACGGCGCTGACGCCAAAAGCTGGCTGGTCAACTTAATCTCCAATTGTTGGGGGTTCTACCGCCAAAGCCCCAGGCGGCGGACCGCTCTGGGGCTGGGGAGCGGCTATGCCGCCGCTTTCTTCTGCATCTCGAAGCGCATGCACTCGCACTCCATGCGGATCACGTCTCGCGCATGCTCCAGGGTCTCGAAGTCCCGCGTGGTGCAGGAGTAAATGCGCCGGACCAACTCGGCGCCGTCGGGGCAGCGGTCTCTCGGGATGACCCAGCACTTGCTGGGTGTCCCAAACTTCCACGGCCACGGACAGCCGTTCGTTTCGTACGATCCAGGCCGCTCTGCAGCTTTTACCCTCCCGTCACGGCTAACGCTGGTGACGATGGCGAGAGCGTAGTATTTCGTCCTGGTGGTCTTGCCGTGCATTTCGGTAACGCTGCTCTCCATTTCGATAAGAACAGCATCACCACGCTTTGCGGCGTTCTCGATGGTCGCCATTGCTGGCTCCTCTGTGTGGTTGTTTTGTCTTGATGCACTATTTATAGGCCATTTCGTCATTACAGTCAACGGAAATAGTCCATTCGGGACTGTTACAGCCAGAGCGCCGCCGCTTTCCCGCTGGGGTCCTTGGCATGTACGACAGCGATATCGCCGCATTCGGGTTCGCGATCGATTCCAGCCAGGTGCGGAGCGCCACTGGCGATCTCGACCGCTACTCCGCTGCTGGCACCCGTGCCGAGAAGGAGATGCGGGACCTGATTGCGGCCAATCAGGCGCTCGCGCGCGAGCAGAAGGCGACCAATGAGCAGCTGGCGCTGCTGAACACCGGTCTGACCGCCGCCACGTCCGGCCTGGGCGCCTATGCGGACAAGGCCAATGTCGCCGTGGCCGCCACCAAGCAGGTGTCGCAGGGCGCTGCCGAGGCCATAGGTCTGTTCGGCAAGCTGACCGCCGCCATCAGCGACGCCACCGGCGCGGCAACCGAATACGCCATGGGCATGACCACCATCACCGCCGGGCTGGCGAGCTATCGCTCCATGGTCCACGACCTGACGGCCGAGGAGCAGAAGCTGGCCGAGGCCCGCAAGCTGTCGTTGGGCATCGGGATCGAGAACCATCGCGAAATCACCCGTGCCGCCGCCGACTGGAAGGTGAACGCCGACAAGGTGTCGGTGGCCTACCTGAACATCGAGAGCGCGATCGGCCGCACGACCGATAGCGGACGGGCGCTTGCCGCCGTGCTGGCCGGCATGGGGGTGGATCTTGCCCGCGGCGATGCCTTCCGCGCCCTGGAGGATGCCGCCACCAAGCTGCACGGCTTAAAGGACGGGCTCGCGAAGTCGGACTTGACCAAGGCGATCTTTGGGTCGGCCGATGTCGACGTGCTGAAGGCGGTGAACGACGGCCTGAAAGGCGCCACCGACCACCAACGCGAGATGATCCGGCTGGAAACCGTGCTGCAGCAGGAGATCGAGAAGACCGCGCAGAAGCGCAAGGAGATTGAGACACAGAACCGCGAAAGTGGCCGCGTCAGTGCGCTCAGCTGGCAGGGACTGACCAATCTCGGCGCGTTCCGCAACGGTGAGTTCTTCCAGCGCGGCAACGACCTGACGCCGAGCCTGTTCTCCGTCAGCCAAAAGCAGATGGACGATTATCAGAAGCAGGCGAAGGAAGCCAACGAGAAGGCCGCTGCCGGATCGGCTGTGGTCTGGGCGCGCTTCTGGGACAGGATGAGCATCTGGCAGGACAACAGCAGGGGCACGCTGACCAGCCTGCTGGAGAGCGCCCGCGCGACGCTGGACCTGATCGGTGACACCCGGTTCGTCTCGAACGGCGGCGACCTGAACGTGCGGCCGGCTGCTGATACGCGCCCCGCCGCCCTATCTGCCGGCGATCTGGCCACCATCAACGCCTACCGCGATGCGCTCGACCCGATTGCGGGCAAGCTCGAAAAGCACCGCGATCTGGTGGCGCTGATCGGCCGCGGCTATCAGGCCCACAACATCACCCTGCGCGAAGCGGCCATGCTGCTGGCCCAGCAGGAAGACAAGATGGAGGGCATCGTCAGCGCCCGTACCGATCTGCTGAGTGTGGCAGAGGGGCCTGACCGGAAGCTGCTGAACGATGCGGTTGCTGATCGCGACAAGATCAAGCGTCGTATGGACGACCTCCGGGCCAAGCAGCAGCGGCGCGAGGAAGAACTGACGCCGGCCGAGATCGCCAGCGGCACGTTCGTGTCCATCAGCCCACAGGACGAACGCCAGATCAATCGCGATGCCGAAGCGGTCGAGGCACTCAACAAGCAGATCGCCGAGTTGACAGACAACCTCATCGCCGCCAAGGACGCCGCGACGGAGTTTGGCAAGAACGGGTTGTCCGAGGCGCGCTACCAGCAGTTCCTGGGCGACCTGCCGGAGACGCTGCGCAAGTTGCGGATCGAGGATGATCCGATTGCTGAGCAGATCAAGCAGTTCGACATCCAGCAGGGCAATCTGCGCCGGCTGGCGAAAGAGGGCGGGTTTACCGACGAAAAGACCGGCAAGTGGGTCGCCGTCAACAGCCGGAAGGTCAACGACCTCGCCGACAGTAACGCGGAGTCGGTCGCTACGGACCTGCTGGGCCAAGTCGATCCGAGTTACCGGGTTGATGCCGACCATGAGCACCGGCTGGACATGCTCAAGCAGCTGCGCGCCGCCACCGGCGAGCTGGCGATCGACGAGGAGGAGTACCAGCGGCTGCTCGGCATGGAGGCCGAGAAGTACCGCCGCCTGTCCGACCCGATGGGCGTCTACATCGACCAGTTGAAGGAGCAGGCGGAGGCGGCATCCGCCACCGGCTTCGACCGGCAGGACGCGCTGACGCTGTCGCGCCTAAAGAAGCAGGCGAAGCGCCTCGGCAAGGATCTGGACGAGGATGCCGTTTCTGCCGCGCTGGGCGACATGCGCAGCGCTCAGATGGGCGTCACCATCCAGCAGATGGATCTCGCCACCGAGCACACGCTGGCGCTTGCCAAGGCGTATCGCGATGGCGGTGCGGCAATTGAAGATGTGGATGCGCAATACCGCATTGAGCAGCAGGTCCTCCAGACCAGCGAGAAGTTCCGCGCCCAGATCACCGAGGCCGTCTACGCCGAGGTGGAGGCGAAGCGCGCCCTGGTCCGGGCCCAGCACGACCTGAACATCGATCAGGAGATCACCGACGCCGGCCGGCTGGCGGATGCCTGGGCCGGCGGCGCAACGGCAGTGCGCGAGGCGACCATCGCCAATCGCGCGCTCGCCCAGGCTCGGCAGGAGCACCTGAACCCAGACAACGCCGACGACCGCGCTCGCGCTCAGCAGATTGCTGGCGACGAGGTGGCGCTGGACCTCGCCAAGCGGCGCGAATCCTTCGCCCAAATGGCGGAGGAACAGCGTAAGTCTGTCGATCTGACCAACTTCGAGTTCGGGCTGCTGGGTCGCAGCAACGAGGAACGCGCGAAGGCAGTCGAGATCCATCGGGTCACGCTGGACCTGCAAGAGAAGGGCGCCGATCTCACCGACGCACAGACGAAGGCGTACATCGCCCAGGCTGGCGAGTTGGCGAAGCAGAAGCAGGTCATCTCCGAGCAGACCGCCATGGCCGGCGACCTGTCCAAGACCTTCGCCACCGGCTTGGAAGACGCTCTGCTGGGCAAGCTGCGCACCGGCAAGAACCTCATCAAGCAGATGGGTGAGGACATTGAGCGCATCTTCGTGCGGCAGACCATCACGAAGCCGTTCGAGACCGCCATCAGCGGCCTGTTCGCGCGAGCCATGGGCAGCACGTCGCTGACCGACGTACCCGCGCATGCGCCGAAGCCGGCAAACGACAACGACCTCGTCAACCGCATCACGACGGGGCTGATCGGTGGGTTGAAGCCGGGCGATCGTCGCAGCGGCCAAAGCGCCGACGACGCCCTGTTCGTGCAGATGTCCGGCATCTCCGCCGGCCCGTCGCCGATTGCACCGATCGACACGAAGGGGTTTGGATTCCTGTCGGCTGACAGCCTGCGGGAACTGGGCCGGCGCACGACTGCCGCCGGCGACCCGCCGCTGAAGGTGGACAACGACGACATCGTCGAGGCCATCAAGGAGAGTGCCAAGAACAACGGCGTGCCGGAGGAATGGGCGCTCGCGCTCGCCCGGCAGGAAAGCGATTTCCAGCAGTTCAAGAACGGCAAGCTGTACACTTCGCAAGCCGGTGCCATCGGTGTGATGCAGTTGATGCCGGGTACCGCGCGCACGCTGGGCGTCAACGCGGCCGACCCGTACGAGAACATCGACGGCGGAATCCGCTACTACAAGCAGCTTCACGACCAGTTCGGCGATTGGGGTATCGCGGCCGGCGCCTATAACGCCGGTCCGGGGCGGATGCGCAACTACCTCGACGATGAGCGCCCGCTGCCGGGTGAGACCGTCAATCACATGCTGAAGGTGTCCGGATACGCCGCCGATTACGCGGCGACCGACGCGGGCGGAGGTGGGCTGGAGAAGCTGCAGGAAGGTGCTGGCGACGCGGCAGATGCCCTCCAGCAGATGACCGATGCGCAGGAAAAATTCGTCAAGGACACGCTGTCGTCCATCAGCGACATGCCGGCCGCGACTGGTAAGGCCGCCGCCGCCACCGAACAGCAGGCGAAGGCCGCCGTCGCCGCGACGCAGTCGATGACTTCCGGCGTCCAGCAGGCGCTCGGCGGACTGCTGTCCCTTGCCGGCGGCGCGACCGGCAGTGCCGGCATGTCGATCGGCGGCGCCACCATCACGGCCGGCGGTCCAGGCGGCCTCCAGCAGGCGCTGGGGCGGCTCTACAACGGCGTTACGGGTGGATCTGGCGGCCTGGGCGACCTGAAGGGGTGGCTGAACTCTCCGATCTCTGGGTACAAGGACGCAACCGCCACCCAGGCCAAGCTGTTCGGTGGCGATTTCGATACCGCCCAGGCCGCCCAGGCCGCCGACCCGCAGGGCACCGCCGCCGGAGCGCCGGTCGGGACCACCTGGGGCCAAGGCATCGGCGGTGTCGCCAGCATGGCCGGCGGCATTCTGCAGGCCAGCAAGGGCGGTGCCGGCAACGTCATCAGCGGCGTGGGCAACACCATTGCCGGTGCGATGATGTTCACGCCGCTTGCCTGGGCCGCCCCCATCGTCAGCGTCGTAAGCAGCCTGATCGGCGGGATTGCCGACAGTCTTGGCGGGCGAGGAAAGCCCTACAGCGTCGGTGAGGTGGTCTACAAGAATGGCCGCTACACGCGCGGGTATGTCGGGGCCGACAACGACGGCGACCCGACGAAATACAGCGGCGCCACCAACTCGCTGGCAAGCAACCTAAACAGCTTCATGGACAAGTACCGGCTGACGGCTACCGAGAAGTCTGTGGTCATCAGCGACCGCGGCATGTCGCCGGAACAGGCGATGGCCCAGGCGGTGCGGGGGCTGAAGAGCGGCGACAACAACATTGCCTACGTGCTGGCCCACGCGACTGCCGACAACATCAACGACATCATCGATCAGGTCGATTTCGCCAGCAAGCTGCGGGCGACGCTGGTCAGCCTGAAGGATTCCGCGGACGGGACGGCGCTCGCGCTGCAGGGCGGTATCGACAGCGCCAATGCCTTCGGCAAGTCGATCCTCGACATCATCGCGCAGAGCCGCCGCACCTTCAGTGCGCCCGACGGCACCAATCTGTCCGTGCCGGCGTTTGCGTCCGGCACCTTGTCCGCTCCCAGCGGCTGGGCGCTGGTCGGCGAGGAAGGCCCCGAGCTGGTGCGGCTGGCCGGCGGCGAGAGGATTTGGAATGCCCGCGAGAGCGCACGCATGCTGGCGTCGCAGGGCATCGGCGCCGATACCGAGCTGGTCCACGTCCGTCCGGACGAGTTGGCGTGGATGCAGCGCACGCTGGGCGGCGGGCGCATCAACCCAATCACCGGCCTGCCCATGTTCCTCGAAGGGGATAGCGGCGGTGTGGGAGACACGGGCGGCGCCAGCCCAGGCGGCAACAGCAACGGCTCCGGCCCGATGGGCGGCGAGAATGCCGCCACGGGCAGCGCCTACGGCAGCACCTCCGACCGCGACGCGGCCTATGGCGGCGGCTGGGGGACCTCCAACGGCGGCGGTGGGTTGGCCGGAACCATTAGCGGGTGGACGGCGGCTGTCACCGGCTGGATGGCGGCGTTGGCCGGCTGGCAAGCCGACACTGCCGAAAACACCGCGGCGCAGACCGAGGCTCTGGCGGCGGTTGCCGGGTTGACCCCCACCGCGGTGGCAGCGGCGCTGTCCGCTACCGCGCAGGTCGCCGGCTACGGCATCACCGGCATGTTGGAGGGGTTGACCGGGGAAAAGGGCACTGCCGCTGCAGTCGGCCATGACTATGGCGACATGGGTACCGGCGGGCTATCGGACGCCGCCGGTACGATCGGCGAGCGCGCGACGGCCACCGGTGGCGGGCGCGGCGCGTGGCAGGGCATCTCGGCCGCAGAAATCGACAGCACCCTCTCCGCCCTCTCCGCCGCCATCAAGGCGGATCCCAACGGCAAGATGACCACGGACTTGGTCGGGTCGTCTATCGTGGGCAATCCCGGCACCGGTGGCGTGTCGATTCAGGACCTTGCAGACGACCCCAGCAAGATCTTCGGATTCCGCGTGGGTGACGCCGCCGCGGCTATGCAGGAACTGGACACCGCGGCTCAGCAGCTTCTCGACGCCACCGGGACGGTGCCGGACCTCCTGCAGCGGGCCATCGACGGCGTCAACTCGGTGGCCGTCGCGAACGGCATGTCCCCGGTCACCGGCGCTCGCGACGCCCGTGAGGCAGCGCGGGTGGCTGATGAGAAATTCTCCGGCACGCTGGCCGACCACAGCCTGACGCAGGGCCGCTACAACGATCTGCTGGGAATCGCGTCCTCGCTCCAGTCCGACAAATTCGATCCGGTCGGCAAGGACTTCCAGAAGCTGGCAGACGACATGACCGCGGCGATGCACGCGCTTGTCGAGGCCGGCAAGCCGGTGCCGGAGACGCTGTACGCGGCCGAGCGGCAGATGGAGGTGCTGGCGGCGGCCAAGAGGCGGCTGGAAGATCAGGTTGCCGGCAAGCGTGATCTGAGCACCGACATCCAGAAGCAGGTCTCTCAGATCCAGGGATATTGGAGCGAGGCCAGCACCACGCTGGTGGAGGCGTTCAAGCAGGTTGGGATCGTTGGCGACGATCTGCGCGCCCATCTTGCCGCCGGCGCAGCCAACGCGCTCACCAATGCGCGCAACGACTACCTGAACGGCGCTCCGAATGCCGTCGGCCAGAACGGCGCCGTCGGCACGCTGAATGACCTGCGCGGTGTGGGCTACCTGAACACCATCAATGACATCAACAAGCAGCACCGGACGGACCTTGCCGACCGCACGGCGCTTGGTGTCGACACTGCGCCAGCCGACGAGGCATACCGCTTGCGCATCAGGCAGATGCTGCTGGGCATGAGCCAGTACCAGCGCGATCAGGTGGCGCAGGCCCAGGGCGGCGATGTGGCTGGGGTGGCGGCCGGGCTGGCCCGCGGCTACAGCGACTACGACCAGCGGGGGGCGACCGCTCGCGCATCGATGGCCACCACGTCGTCCCAGGAACTGACGCTCAAGCGCCAAGCTGAGGACATGGCGCGCGTCACCCGACAGGCGGATGAACTGAACGGCGCCTACGACGACGCCACTCGCGCCATCATCAGGCAGACCCAGGCGCTGGAAGACCAAGCGGTCGCTGCCCAGCGTGCCGACGAGAACCTGCGGACGGCGATGTCGCGGATGAGCGACTTTGCCGGGGTGGCCGCCCGCGGGCTGTCTCTCCAGGGCAAGTCGACCGAGGCCAATCTGCTGCGCTTCGACATCAGCGCCCAGCAGCAGCTTTACGACGCCCGGAAGAACGGCGGTGACGTGGCCGGCCTGACGGCCGTATTGGCGGCCGAGCGCCGGCAGACTGAGGCCGAGAGCCTGCGTGCCGATTACTACACCGCCATCGACCGGCAGACCCAGGCGATCCAAGACAGCATTGACGCCACCACCCGCAACACGGGCTGGCTGGCGACGGTGAGCGAGAATCTGCGCGGCGCCAGCATCAGCGCCCGCCTGTCCGACAGCAGCCCGTTGAGCCTGGAGGCGCGGCTGAACGAGGCGCGGCGCCTGTTCGACGAGACCAAGACTAAGTTTGACGACACCACCCTGCCGAAGGCTGAGCGCCAGCGACTAGCCGGCCTGCTGCAGACCTACGGTCAGAGCGAGATTGATCTGGCCCACCAGTATTTCGGCAGCACCAGCTCGTCCGACTTTGAGCGCGTGACGTCGGTCTGGGACAACATCAGCGGCATGACCGAGGAGCAGATCGACTCCACTCGGGTTAGCCTGGAGCGCCAGCAGGAACAAATTGACGAGTTGCGTCGTCAGCGGACCGAAGCCGCGCACTGGGGCGAGGCGCAGGTCGGGTCAATCAATGACCTGCGCACACAGACGCTGGAGGCGTTCAGTCGTCTGACGACCAGCATTGGCAGCCTGTCGCCGGCCACGTCCACCAGCGGCCTGTTCTCGTCCATGCTGTCCGCTGCCAGCGACCAGTCGTCGCTGGACGCACTGGTGCAGTATGCCAAGAACAGCGGAAACGTCAGCCAATTGACGTCCGCCTATCAGCGCGCCAATGACCTGGGGCTCTACTACGGTCACTACAGTTACGCCGGCCCTGGCGCCGCGATCGACAACAACTGGGATGAGCAGGCCACCTCTGACACGCTGGGCTGGTTGAGCAGCAAGGGTTATAGCGGCGCCTACGACGCCAACGCCAACATTTTCATCCAGACCCGCGGCCTCGGCGACCAGTTCACCAACTGGATCTCCAGCTACGGGCGCGCGCGCGGCTGGATGCGCGCCGGCGGACTGGTTGGCGCCTATGCCGACGGCGGGATTGTGGGCAACGGCACCTGGGATGTTGACAGCGTGCTGGCGCGCTATGCCGGCGGCGGATCGATCGCCTTGGCCGGCGGTGAGTATGTCATGCCGGCGCATCAGACCGCCGAGTACCTGGGCGATCTCGAAGCGATGCGCAGCGGCACCTACTCGTCGGTGTCGAACGACAACACCGGCTGGCGAGTGCTGTCCGAGCAGGTCGAGCGGCTGATCCAGCAGAACGCCTCGCTGCAGGCACAGATGCTGGCCGCCACGATCGAATCCGCCGAAGCAAACATCGAGGGGCACGCCCACACGGCCGACGCCCTGCGGACCAGTAAAATCATGGAGATGGCATCTTGAGCCAGATCTGGTTGATCACCGCCCAGTGCTACCTGGGCGGCACCAGCCCATCCACCAACGCCGTCGGGATCGGCGTGCTGACATGGGTGCTGGCCGCTGGATCGCCGCAGCCCACCTGGGGCATGAAACTGCGGGCGATCAAGACCGGCGATCCGACCACCTGGGTGGAGGGGCGGGTTGTGGCGATCGACGACGGCTTGGTCAGCATCAATGTGGTCGCGACGGCCGGCAGCGGTGCGGTGACTGGCTGGACCTTCACCGACGGCACGGTGGGATTCAGCACCGGTGCCTATAACCACCCTACCGCCCCGGTCTTCTTCGACCCGGCAATCGTCACGACCGCGCTCGGCAGCAGCAGCATCTTCGGCGACGGGCGCACCTTCGGCGCCGCCAGCATCGGGCAGGCCGCCATCACGGTGGGTAATGCCGGCGGGGCGCGAGAGCACCTGCGCGCCTATGGCTGGTACAAGCGGCAATGCCAGATCCTGGTGGGGGATGACGGGGCAGCCTTCAGCACCTTCCAGCCGTTTTTGACCGGCACCATCGAGCAGGCGGTGGCCGACGACACGGTGGTCGTGCTGCGCTTCCGCGACCGGCTCGCCGAACTTCGGCGGCCGATCATCTCCGACCGCTTCCTGGGCAACAACAGCGGCCCGACCGGCGTCGAAGGCGGCGACGACATCAAGGGCCGGTTCAAGCAGCTGCTGCGCGGGTTCCGGTCCAATTTCAGGCCGGTCCTGGTGAACGAGGCCAAGAACATCTGGCTGGTCAGCGCGCGGCATGGGCATGGGCTGTCGTGGGTCAAGGACGGTGGCCAGACCATTACGCTCGGCAGTCAGAAAGCCAGCTTGGCCGCGCTGGTGGGATTCACCCAGGTCTTCACGGTCAGCGGCGTGCCGACCACCGTCGCCACCTGCGCCGGCCACGGCTATTCGACTGGGCAGGTCGTGGCGATCTCCACCACCGGCGTGCCGCCGGCCGGGCTGGTCAACTACAGCACCTATTATGTGCGGGCTCTGAGCACGGACATCTTCAGCTTCCATCCGACAGCGGCCGACGCGGAGGCGGGCACGGCAGCGGTCAACATGACCACGACAGGCAGCGGCACGCACAGCGTCTACGCCATGCCGGCCCCCAACACCGTTGATTACTACCTCGGCAACGATGCGGTCGGCGAAGGCTTCTACATCCGGCCCGGCAGCCGGCCGGCCAAGGGGTTGACGGTCGAGGCGTGGGAGGGCGCCACTGCGGCAGATCGGTATGTCGGGTCGCTGTTTCGCCGCGCGTTGCTGGTTGATGCCGGCTACACCACCGCCGACATCGTGCAGGCCGACATCGACGCGCTCAACACCGCCGCGCCCTACGAGAGCGGCTTCCTGGCCGTCGGCGGCGGCACCGAGGAGGATTTGGCCCAGCCCACCGCCCCCGATGAGTGGGGCGCGGTGCAGGGCGCGGTGTCGGTGAAGGACATGCTCGACGCCATCTGCCCCGACGTGCTGGGCTGGTACGCCAACGACCAACTCGGCCGCTTTCGCATCGGGCAGATCGCCCCGCCGACCGGCCCGGCGGTGGCGACATTCCGTCGGTTCGACGGCGACACGCGAGCAAAAGCGACCGACATCAACATCGTCAAGCTGGACCTGATCGCGACCAATGACGCGGCGCGCGGCGTGCCGCTGTGCCGGGTGGCGGTGAAATTCGCGCCGAACGACACGCAGCAATCGGAGGGGGACCTGCTGGGCGACAAGACCAGCCCCACCGATCCCGTCGGCGGGTTGGCGGTGCGCGAGAAGTTGAAGCGCAAGCACCAGTTGGTGGCATACCCCGCCACAGGGCAGGACTCGGCTGTTATCGGTAAGTGGGGAGTTGCGCTCGAAGCGACGTGGGTCACCAACCTGCGTTACGCGGCTGATGCGGCGGCGGTCGCCGCAGCCCTGTACGCGATCTACTCGGTGCAGCGCGACCGCTTCAAGCTGACAGCCAAACTCACCCCATCCGTGGTGTCCGCCATTCAACTCGGCAAGAACGTCGCGGTGGAAGTGGCTCGCTACGGCCTTGATCTCGGCAAATTCGTGATGGTGATGGGCGTGTCGTTCGACACGGGCGCCGGCACCGTCACCTTCGACCTGTGGGGCGCTCCGACATGACCTCATTCCAGGCGGTGAAGGGTGTGCGCCGGGTCACGCCTTTCATCACCTGGGATTCTGCCTACGGTATTTACGACGCCAATTATCCGGTCACGAATCTGGGAAACGATGATCTGGCGCGCGTGTGCCGCACCGGTGCCGCAACCCTGCGAGCCAACCGCTTCAAGGGCACGCTGGACCGCGAGCGTGCGGCCATGTTGATGGGATTTGTGCATCACACCTGCGGACTGAATGACCGATTCCGTGTGCGTCTGTACGGCAATGCCGGCAAGCCGTTCACCGCCGATCAGGTCACCGACCACATCACGATCGCCGCGCACGGGCTGTCCACAGGCACCTCGGCAACGGTCTGGAATCGCGATCCGGAGACCGGATCGCTGCCCGGTGGGTTGGTCGACGGCACGGTCTATTATGTGCGGGTGATCGACGCCAATACGCTGACGCTGCACCAGACGGCCGGCGCCGCAGCGTCCGGCACTGGTGCGGTGGACATCACCACGGCGGGTGTCGGCGTCCACGAGATACTGTCAGACCTCCGGTACGATCCCGGCTGGG
>NZ_LGQY01000060.1:0-92964 GCF_003116065.1 Azospirillum sp. TSO5
CGGCCCGAGCTGCTGGGGGTGGCCACCCCCAGCAGCTCGATCCGTCGGAGACACTATAAGCCAAACTCAACATACAAGGGTTAGGGAGGGGGCACCGTCAGCCGACTACATAACCCCCGACGACCGATGCCGCGGGTCGAGCCAATCCCGCAGGCCATCTCCCAACATCGTCAGCCCCATGACGCTGAGCGCAATCGCCACACCCGGAAACACCGCCTGCAGCGGCGCGGTGAACAGGTAGGTCTGGGCGTCGCCCAGCATCCGGCCCCAGCTGGGGCTTGGCGGCTGGATGCCGAGGCCGAGGTAGCTCAGCGCCGCCTCGTTGACGATGGCGACGGCGAACAGCACGGTGGCCTGGACCACGATGATGCCGGCGATGTTGGGCAGCACATGCACCAGCGTCGCCGACGCAGGCCCCCGCCCCAGCGCCAGCGCCGCGCCGACGAAGGGCCGCCGCCACACCGCCAGCGCCGCGCCGCGGGTGACGCGGGCCAGCACCGCGGCGTTGAACAGCGCCAGGGCCAGCACGACGTTGACCGCCCCCGCCCCCAGCACCGCGGTCAGCAGGATCGCCGTCAGCACGGCCGGGAAGGCGAAGACCAGATCGCCCAGCCGCGCCACAACCTCGTCCCCCCAGCGGCCCAGCCCGGCGGCCAGCAGCCCCAGCGGCACCCCTCCCAGCAGGCCGAGCCCGACCGCTGCCGCCCCGACCGCCAGCGAGTTGCGGGCGCCGACCATGACCATCGACAGCACGTCGCGCCCGAAATGGTCGGTGCCGAGCCAATGGGCGGCGCTGGGCGGCTTCAGCCGGGCGATCACCCGCACCTGCTCCGCCGGGTAGGGAGTCCACAGCAGCGACAGTAGCGCCATGGCGACCAGCAGCAGGGTCAGCGCGACGCCAAGATAAAGGGAGAGCGGAAGACGCCGCCTCACGACGACAGTCCCTTTGGGCGGGGATCGGCGAGCGCGCAGGCAATGTCGACCAAAGCGTTCACCACTACGACGAACAGGGCCAGCAGCACGACCACCCCCTGCACCACGATCAGGTCGCGCTGGCCGATCGCCTGATAGAGCAGCCGGCCCAGCCCCGGCAGGGTGAAGACATTCTCCACCACCACCGCCCCGGCCACCAGGAAGGAGATTTGCAGCCCCAGCACCGTCGCCACCGGGATCAGCGCGTTGGGCAGGGCGTGGCGCAGCAGGACCGCGGTGCGGCTGACACCCTTGGCACGGGCGGTGCGGATGTGGTCCTCGGCCAGCGTGTCGAGCACGGCGGTGCGGGTGATGCGGGCGAGGATGGCGGCCTCCGGCAGAGCCAGCGCCAGGGCGGGAAGCAGCAGCGCATGCAGCGCCGGGCCGATTCCGCCGCTCCAGCCGGGCCCAGTCCAACCAGGGAATCCGCCGGCCGGGAACCAGTGCAGGGTCAGGGAGAACAGCAGGATCAGCAGGATGGCGATCCAGAAGCTGGGCATCGACACGCCGAGCTGAGAGAAGCCGAGCACCGCCCAGTCCCCGCCCCTGCCCCGCCGCGCCGCCGCCAGCAGACCGAGCGGCAGGGCCAGAGCCGTGCTGATGACCAGCGACAGCAGGGCCAGCGGCAGGGTCACCGCCAGCCGTTCCGCCACCAGCTCCGCCACCGGGCGGGCGTAGGTCAGGCTGACGCCCAGGTCGCCGCGGGCAAGCGCGCCGGCCCACTGCAGGTAGCGGGTAAGGATGGGCTGGTCGAGCCCCATCTGGCTGCGCAGGGCCGCCAGCGTGTCGGGCTGCGCGTTGACACCCAGCATCAGCAGGGCCGGGTCGCCGGGAACCAGTTGCAGCACCGCGAAGACCACGATGCTGGCCAGCCAGACGGTGACGATCAGGCTGACCAGCCGTCGCAGCAGGAACGCAATCACGCGGGGGCTATCCTTACTTCCAGGAAACGCCGGTGACGTCGTTGGCCTGGATCGGGCGGTTCACCCACATGCCGGTCAGGCCGGCCTTCTGCACCGTCACCGACGGCAGCATGAAGAGGAAGCCGTTGACCGCATCCTCCGCCAGCACCTTCTGCTCCTCGCCGTAGAGGGCGTTGCGCTTGGCGGGATCCTGGGTGCGGTTCAACTCGTCGTTCAGGGCGTTGAAGCGCTCGCTCTTGTAATTGAAGTAGTAATCGGGGCGGGCGTAGATGTCGATGTCCAGGGGCTCGGTATGGGCGATCATGGTCAGGTCGTAATCCTTGCCCTTGAACGTCTTTTCCAGCCAAGCCGCCCATTCCACCGGCTCGATCTTCGCGCGGATGCCGACCTCCGCCAGCATGGCGGCGATCAGCTCGCCGCCTCGGCGCGCATAGGGCGGCGGCGGCAGGCGTAGCGTGGTGTCGAAGCCGTTGGGGTAACCGGCCTCGGCCAGCAACGCCTTCGCCTTGGCCGGGTCGTAGGGATACATGCCGGTCAGGTCGACATAGCCCTCGCGGTGCGGCGGGAAATGGCTGCCGATGGCGACGCCGTTGCCGTAGAGCACGCCATCGATCAGCGTCTTGCGGTCGATGGCATAGGCCATGGCGCGGCGGACGCGGACATCGTCGAAGGGCTTGCGGGCGTTGTTGGTCGATAGGATGGTCTCGCCTTCCGTCGAGCCGACCATCACCGTGAATTTCGGGTCGTTGCGGAACTCCGGCAGCGCCTCGTAGGTGCTGAACAGGGTGAAGGCGTCGATGTCACCGGCCTTCAGCGCCGCGACCTGGGCGGCGGGGTCGCTGATGAAGCGGAAGGTGACGCGGTCGAGCTTCGGCTTCAGTCCGTCATAGTCCGGGTTGCGGACCAGGACGACGCGGTCGCCGGCGACCCAGCGGTCGAACTTGAAGGGACCGGTGCCGACCGGCTTCTGCTTGTTGGTCGCCGCCGATTCCGGGGCGACGATGGCGGCGTCACCGCTGGCCATGTGGAACAGGAACAGGCCGTCGGGGCGCGACAGGGTGACGACCACCGTCTGCGGGTCCGGCGTCTCCACCTGGGAGATCGGGGCGAAATAAGCCTTCTGGGCGTTAACGGAGTCGGCGGCGCGGGCGCGGTCGAGCGTGAACTTCACGTCGGCGGAATCGGCGGTGGTGCCGTCATGGAACTTCGCATTCGGACGCAGGGTGAAGCGGTAGGTCAGCCCGTCGTCCGACACCGTCCAGCGTTCCGCCAGACCGGGGATCAGCTTGCCGTCGGCATCGACGCGCAGCAGCGGTTCGAACAGGTTGGCGTAGGTGACTTCCTTGATGGCGCCGGCCGCACCGGCGGTCGGGTCCAGATGCGGCGGCTCCAGCGCCATGCCGACGACGAGGTCGGTGCGCGGCTGGGCCGTTGCCGTCAGGGACGTGGCGGCCAGCGCCAAGGACGCGAAGGTGGCTGCTGCGGCAGCCAGGGTGAAACGCTGCTTGGCGGTCGACATGGTTGGCAAACTCCCCCGTCTCGTCGTTATCGACGTTCTCTTTGCCGCGATGATGCGGTGCGGCGAGGGAGAGCGCAAGCGAAGCCGCCACGCTATTCCACCCACCAGCTTTCCAGCATCGGGCCATAGAGCGGTGTGACGGCGGGACGGTGCAGGGTCGACCAGCGGGCGATGCGGTCCACCGGGCTGTGGAACAGCGGAACCATGTAGTGCCCCCACAGAAGAACCCGGTCCAACGCCCGCACCCGGCCGACCAGGGCGGCCCGCGTCGTGGCGGCGGCGATGGAGCGGGCGAGCGCATCGACCACCGGGTCGCGGATGCCGGCAAGGTTGCGGCTACCCTCCTGCCCGGCCGCATCGGATCCGTAATAATAGAGCTGCTCGTTGCCCGGCGACAGGCTGGACGCCCACCAGCGCATGGTCATATCGAAATCGAAACCATCCAACCGGGCCTGGAACTGGGCACTGTCGACCGTGCGGACGCGCGCCTCGATCCCCAACGGCTCCAGCGAGCGGGCAAACTCCAGCGCCACCCGTTCCTCCGCCGGATCGGAAAGGAGAATTTCGAAGGCGAAACGATTGCCCGCCGCATCGGTCAGCCGGCCGTCGCGCACCCGCCAGCCGGCCTGCTCCAGCAGCCGCAGCGCCTCGCGCCGGTTGGCCCGCAGGCCGGCGGGGCCGTTGCCGGTTTCGGGCAGGACGAAGGGCTTGGTGAAGAGATCGGCCGGCAGGCGGTCGCGGAAGGGGGCCAGCGCCTGCAGTTCCTCCCCCTCCGGCAGGCCGTGGGCGGCGAGTTCGGAGTTGGGATAGTAGCTGGCGGTGCGGGTCAGCAGGCCGTGGAACAGGTTGCGGCCGATCCAGTCGAAATCGGTCGCCATCCCCAGCGCCCGGCGCACCCGGACATCGGCGAAGATCGGCCGGCGGGTGTTGAAGATCAGGCCACGCGCCGGTTCCGGGCGGTGGTTCGGCAACTCCTCCCGCACAATGCGGCCGTCGCGCAGGGCCGGGCCGTCGTAGCCGGTGGCCCATTTGGCCGGATCGCTTTCGTAACGAACGTCGCCCTGCCCTGCCTTGAAGGCTTCCAGCGCCACGGAATCGTCGCGGTAATAGTCGAACTCCAGACGGTCGGCGTTGAACTGGCCGACGCGGACCGGCAGGTCGCGGCCCCAATAGTCGCGCACCCGCTCGTAGACGATGCGGCGGCCGGGATCGACCGCGGCGACGCGGTAGGGGCCGCTGCCCAGGATCGGCTCCAGCGTCGTGCGGCTGAAGTCGCGGCCCGCCCAGAAGGCCTTGGAATGGATTGGCATCAATCCCATCAGCAGCGGCATCTCGCGGTCGATGCTGCCGTCCGGGTTGGGTGAGAAGGCGAAGCGGACGGTCTGCGGGTCGGGCGCCTCGGCCGCCGTGACCTTGGCGTAGAACAGGCGGCGGTTGGGGGTGCCGTGCTGCCGCTGCGCCTCCAGCGAGAACAGCACGTCGGCGGCGGTCACCGGCGTTCCGTCATGCCAGCGCGCCTTCGGATTGATGTGGAAGGTGACGGCGGAGCGGTCGTCGGCCACCTCCACCCGGTCGGCCAGCAGTCCGTAGAGCGAGAAGGGCTCGTTCCACGACCGCGTCAGCAGCGTTTCGAAGACATAGCCCATCCCCAGCGCCGGCACGCCCTTGACGATGTGCGGGTGCAGGCTGTCGAAGCTGCCGGTCACCGCCTGCCGGATGGTGCCGCCCTTGGGCGCCGCCGGATTGACGTAGGGAAAGGCGGTGAAGTCCGGCGGCAAGGCGAGGTCACCATGCATGGCAATGCCGTGTTGGGCAATGCCGTGATGGGGGGACTCAGCCACCGTCGGATGGGGCGCCAGCAGAGCCAGAAGGATGAGGAGAAGGACGATCGGGCGGGCCATGGCCGTCAGGGTTGCCGCTTTGCCGCACCTGCGCAAGAGCCAGCGCAAGTTCCTTGGACTCAGGGTGCGTTCCGCCTAAACTCCCGCCCCGCGTGGCGCCGGACCGGGCATCGGCGCCGAAACAAGAACGTGCCCTGAATACGCCAGTCGAAGGAACGCGATACATGGATCTGAGCAAGCTCGCCGCGGGCAAGAACGTGCCCTGGGACGTGAACGTCGTCATCGAGATTCCGATCGGCGGCCAGCCGGTGAAGTACGAGGTCGACAAGGACTCGGGCGCCGTGTTCGTCGACCGTTTCCTGCACACCGCGATGTTCTATCCCTGCAACTACGGCTTCATCCCGCACACCCTGTCGGGTGACGGCGATCCGGTGGACGTCTGCGTCGTCGGCCAGCACGGCGTCGTCCCGGGCGCGGTCCTGCGCTCGCGCCCCATCGGCGTCCTGTACATGGAGGACGAGGCCGGCGAGGACGAGAAGCTGCTGGCCGTTCCGGTCGACAAGCTGCACCCGTTCTACACCGACGTGAAGAACTACACCGACCTGCCGGCCATCGTGACCGAGCAGATCGCCCACTTCTTCGAGCACTACAAGGATCTCGAGAAGAACAAGTGGGTGAAGGTCCGCGGCTGGGGCAACGCCGAAGAGGCCGCCAAGAAGATCGAGGAAGGCCTGGCCCGCGCCCTGGAAGCCAACAAGGGCAACCCGGGTCCGGTGGTCTGAGGATAGTGGTTTGAACCGTGCGGCCTCAGCCCTGTCGGCTTAGGGCCACACGGTCGGGCATGCATCTCCCCGCCTCCGGCATATCCGCCGGCTGCGCGGGGAGATGCCCCAATCCAACAAGCGTCCGGCGCACCGCGAGGTCCAGCGGCGTGTGCGGTTCCTCGCCCAAAAAGTCCAGCAGACGGCGGTTGTCCAGCCGCACCGGCTGTTGCCAGAGATAGCGCATCTCGCTGATCTCGCGGAGCAGCGGCACCGCCAGACCGCCCAGCCGCAGCATCCACCACGGTATCCGCCGCACCGGCAGGTCGGGTTCGCCAAGAGCGCGGGTGATGGCGGCAACCATTTGATCGCCGTCGGCGTCCCAATGGCCATCCATATGGAACATCGCGTCATCGCCCAGGTCCGCCTCGCGGTCGAGCAGGCGCATCGCCGTTTCCGCCACGTCGGGTAGATAGGCCCATTGATGGCCGATCTCCCGCCGGCCGGGCTGGGCGATCCGGGTCGGCGGCTTGCCGGGCGTCAACAGGCCCTGGCTGAACCAGCTGCCGCCGGGACGCGGGCCGAAGAAGTCGCCACAGCGAAGGATCAGCAGCTTCGCCGCCTGCCCCACCGCGCGGTGCAGGCGGCGTTCCATCTCCACCCGGATGGCGCCCTTGCGGGTGAGCGGGTTCTGCGCCGCCGTTTCCGGGATCAGCGGGAAGACGTCGGGGCCATAGTTGTAGACGGTGCCGGGCAGCAGGATGCGGGCGCAATTGGCACAGGCCGCGGCAATGCTGTTGTCCAGCATGGGTAGAACCAACCGGTCCCAATCCCGGTAGCCGGGCGGGTTCACCGCATGGACGATCAGCGCCGCCCCCTCGGCCGCAGCCAGCACATCGGCGGCGTTCATCGCGTCGCCGACGATCCAGTCGATGCCGTCCGACCGCGGCGACTCCGCCGGCTTGCGACGCAGGCCGCGCACCGTCCAGCCGCGCGCCGCCAGCGCCCGCGCCATTTCGCCGCCGATGCCGCCGGTCGCCCCCAGAACCAGGGCGGTCCTGTCCGTGCCGGTCGCCTGCCGTACCATACGCTGCCTCCATCGCTCTTGCGGTCCGTGATGGAGGGAAGGATGGGCCAGGGGATGGCTGAACGGAATTGTCGAACTGCGGCTATGCGCTATACTGAAATCGATGAACCCGCCGCCACCCAGCTGGGACCTCTACCGCAGTTTCCTGGCCGTGATCCGTGAAGGATCGCTGTCGGCGGCGGCGCGCGCCCTGGGGTTGACACAACCGACGCTGGCCCGCCACGTCGCGGCGCTGGAGGAAGCGGTCGGCGGCTCCCTGTTCGTGCGCTCGCCGCGCGGGTTGGACCCGACCGACGCGGCCCTGGCCCTGAAGCCGCAGGCGGAGGCGCTGGACAGGGCAGCCGCCAGCCTGTGGCGCACGGCGTCGGGTTTGGGGGCCGGCCCGGAAGCCGATGTGCGCGGCACCGTGCGGGTCACCGCCAGCGAGGTGGTGGGCGCCCGCATCCTGCCGGCGATCCTTGCCGGCCTGCGGACCCGCCATCCGGCGCTGGAGGTCGAGTTGGTGCTGTCCAACTCGGTCGATGACCTGTTGCGGCGTGATGCCGACGTTGCCGTCCGCATGGTGGAGCCGGACCAGCAGGCGCTGCTGGTGCGGCGGATCGGCAGCATCGCGCTCGGTATGTACGCCCACCGCGACTACCTCGACCGCCACGGCATTCCGCGGCGGCTGGAGGATCTCGGCCACCATAGCCTGATCGGCTTCGACCGCGAGACGCCCGACATCCGCGCCATGATGCGGCGGATGCCGGCCATCGCTCTGCCCCGCTTCGCTCTGCGGTCCGACAGCCATCTGGCCCAGTTGTCAGCCGTCGAGGCCGGGTTCGGCATCGGCATCTGCCAGGTCCCGCTGGCACGCCGGAACCCCGACCTGCGGCGGGTGCTGGCGGACGCCTTCGACATGCCGATGGGCATGTGGGTCGCCATGCACGAGGATCTGCGCTCCACCCCGCGCTGCCGCGCCGTCTTCGACGGGTTGGCGGCGGGCCTGAGGGATCACGTGTCAGCGGATCACGTGACGTAGCATCAACTGGTCCAGCCCATCCGACGTTCGACGCCGTCCGCCGCCTCCTTCAGGATTTCGGCACTATGGCGGAGCGCGGCCTCCTCCTCCGCCGACAGATTGGGCAGGACGGTGTCCACCACGCCGCCGGCGCCGATGACGCGCGGTAGTGACAACACCACCTGCGGCACCCCGCAGACATCGTCGGTCAGCATGGCGCAGGTCGCCACCAGCCGTTCGTCGGCACCGATGGCCGAAACCAGCCGGGCCAGTCCGCCGCCGATGCCGAAGGCGGTGTGGCCCTTGCCGTTGATGATGCGGTAGGCGGCGCGGCGCACCCCCTCGTCGATGGCGGCGCGGTCCTCCGCCGTCAGGCTGCGGCGGAGCTGGGTGGCCGCCTGCTCGACGGACAAGCCGGCGACGGTGGCGCTCGACCACAGCAGAACTTCCGAGTCGCCATGCTCGCCCACCACATGGGCGTGGACGGAGCGCGGCGTCACCGCCAGCTGTTCGGCCAGCAGGGCGCGGAAGCGCGCGGTGTCCAGCACGGTGCCGGAGCCGATGACCCGGTTGCGCGGCAACCCGCTGATCCGGGTGGCGATCTGCGTCATCACGTCGACCGGGTTGCTGGCGACCAGCAGAACGGCGTCGGGTGCCGCCTTCAGCACCTCCGGAATGATGGCGCCGAACACCTTGGCGTTGCGTTCCAGCAGTTCCAGCCGGGTTTCGCCCGGCTTCTGGGCGACGCCGGCCGACAGCACGACCACCCCCGCCCCCTCCAGCGCGGCATAGGAGCCGGCGCGGACGGTGACGGCATGGGTGAAGGGCACGGCATGGGCGATGTCCTGCGCCTGGGCCTGGGCCAGCGCCTCGTTCATGTCGACCAGCACGACCTCGCTCGCCGCACCGGTGGTCACCATGGCGAAGGCGGCGGTGCTGCCGACGAACCCGGCCCCGACAATTCCGACCTTCATGAACAGGCTCCTTTGCGCAGGTTGACGTCTGGTCCGGCGGACAGCTTGGCGGCGGTCGGTGCCCCACCGCAAGGCGCAAGGCGACAACTCCCCCTTGTTTTCGTCCCTCTGCTCGTTTTCAACAGGCGCGACGAAACGCCCCCTTGCCCAATGGTCATACCAGCCCGTAATGTTGCGCCGCAGCAAATGGCGGGGATGAAAGTCCGGGCTTGCGCTGTTCGTCATCAAAATCGTCGGCATCCCGTGGCAGACTGGGGCCGGCGCCTTTTCCCAGCACCGGATCCGGTCATGACCGTTCGCAACCTCGACAAGCTGTTCAAGCCCGCCTCGATCGCCCTGATCGGCGCCAGCCGCAAGCCCGGAACGGTGGGGGCCGTGGTGGCCCGCAACCTGTTCCAGGCCGGATTCGACGGCCCGGTGATGCCGGTCAACGCGACCGAGCGCGCGGTGGAAGGGGTGCTGACCTACAAAACGGTGGACAGCCTGCCGATCACGCCGGACCTGGGCGTCATCTGCACCGCCCCCGACACGGTGGCGGCGACCATCGACGCGCTGGGCAAGCGCGGGACCAAGGCCGCCATCGTCATGACCAACGGCATGTCGGCCGAACAGACGCAGGCGATGCTGGAAACGGCGAAGCCCTATCTGATGAGGGTGCTGGGACCGAACAGCCTGGGCGCCATGGTGCCGGGCCGCGGCATGAACGCCAGCTTCGCGCCGGTGGCGCCGCGCAAGGGCGACGTGGCGCTGGTGGCGCAGAGTTCCATGGTGCTGACCTCGGTCGCCGACTGGGCGACCTCGCGCGGGATCGGCTTCTCGCATCTGGTGTCGCTGGGCGACCGCGGCGACGTCGATTTCGGCGATCTGCTGGACTATCTGGCGTCCGACGTCACGGTGCGCGCCATCCTGCTCTATATCGAGAGCATCACCCAGGCCCGCAAATTCATGTCGGCCGCCCGCTCCGCCTCGCGCCAGAAGCCGGTGATCGTCATCAAGGCCGGCCGCTCGGACGAGGCGCAGGAGGCCGCGGCGTCGCACACCGGGGCGCTGGCGGTGTCGGACGCCGTCTATGACGCGGTGTTCCGCCGGGCCGGCGTGCTGCGGGTGAACGATCTGGCCGAGCTGTTCGACGCCGCCGGCACGCTGGGCACCGGGGTGCCGATCACCGGCGACCGGCTGGCGATCCTGACCAACGGCGGCGGCATGGGCGTGATGGCCACCGACAAGCTGATCCAGGCCGGCGGCCGGCTCGCCGCGCTGGCCCCGGAGACGCAGGATGCTCTGGCCAAGGCGCTGGGTCCGCAGCCGGCCGGCGCGCCCTTCCGCAACCCGCTGCGCATCGGTGCCGACGCCACGCCCAGACGCTATGCCGAGGCACTGAACGCGCTGATGCAGGACACCGGCAACGACGCGGTGCTGGTCCTGCACTGCCCGTCCGCCCTGACCGACAGCGAGGCTATCGCCCAGGCGGTGGCGGAGACGGTGCAGGCCAACAAGGGGCGCCGCCACCCGGTGCTGACCAGCTGGATCGGTGACCAGTCGGCGATGGAGGCGCGCAAGCTGTTCGCCGACGCCCGTATCCCGACCTACAACGGCCCGTCCGACGCGGTACGCGCCTTCATGCATCTGGTGCGCTACCGCCGCAGCCAGCAGCTTCTGATGGAGACCCCGCCGTCGGTGGCGGAGGATTTCCAGCCAGACGAGATCACCGTGAAGAAGGTGGTCTCCCGCGTCATGGCCGAGAAGCGCGAGTGGCTGAGCGAGTTCGAGGCCAAGCGCGTGCTGGCGGCCTACGGCATCCCGGTGGTCGACACCCGCGTCGCCGAGACGCCGGAGGAGGCGGCCAACGCCGCCCGCGTCATCGGCGGGCCGATCGCGCTGAAGATCCTGTCGCACGACATCACCCACAAGTCCGACGTCGGCGGCGTCGCGTTGGGCCTGACCAGCCCGGAGGACGTCAAGGCCGAGGCCGAGGCGATGCTGGGCCGCGTCGCCGAGCTGGCGCCCGAGGCGCGGATCGAGGGCTTCACCGTGCAGGAGATGGCCGTCCGCCCCGACGCCTATGAGCTGATCGTCGGCATGACCGAGAACGAGATGTTCGGCCCGGTCCTGCTGTTCGGCGAGGGCGGCATCGGCGTGGAGGTGGTGGAGGATTACGCGCTGGCCCTGCCGCCGCTGAACATGAAGCTGGCGGCCGAGCAGATGAGCCGCACCCGCATCCATCGCCAGCTGCAGGGCTATCGCTCGCGCGCGGCGGTCGATCTGGACGCGGTGGCGCTGACGCTGAACAAGGTCAGCCAACTGGTGGTCGATTTCCCCGAGATCGCGGAAATGGACATCAACCCGCTGCTGGCCGACGCCGACGGCGTGCTGGCGCTGGACGCCCGCATCAAGGTTGGCGTGCCCGTGTTGGCGGGGGCGGCGCGGCTGGCGATCCGGCCATACCCGAAGTCGCTGGAAGACCGTATCACCATCAAGGACGGCCGCCAGTTCTTCGTCCGCCCGATCCTGCCGGAGGACGAGCCGCTGGTGCATCATCTGGTGGAGAACCAGACGGCCGAAGACCTGCGCCTGCGTTTCTTCGCGCCGCTGAAACGGCTGTCGCACCAGGCGGCGGCCCGGCTGACCCAGATCGACTATGACCGCGAGATGGGGCTGATCGCCGTCGGTCCCGACCCGCAGACCGGCGAGACCATCATGTATGGCGTGGTGCGCATCACCGCGGATCCCGACAATCGCCGCGCCGAATATGCGGTGATGGTGCGGTCCGACATGAAGGGCCAGGGGCTGGGCTATATCCTGATGAACAAGATCCTGGATTACGCCCGCTCGCGCGGTATCCGGGAGGTCTATGGCGAGGTTCTGCGCGAGAACACCAACATGCTGAACATGTGCCGCGCCCTGGGTTTTGTCCGCAAGGAGAACCTGGACGAGCCCGGCGTGGTAGAGGTGCGGATCGAGCTGGGTGGCGGGCTGGCGGCCTGAGGGTTCTTATACCGGTGGTTGACTATGGATCGGGATGAGGCAATATCAGGCTTGGCGGGCAGAGGCCGTAATCCCCTGCCCGCCGGCCCGATCCTTACCGGAAGAGGTCAAGCAGCCGCTTGACGATCTCCAGCACGAGGATCAGGAGCTTGAGGATTTGCATCATCCTCTTCACTCCTCGTAAGCGGCGGGGATGGCGGCCAGTCCGCCATCCCGTCCGCGCCGCCACTGTGACGCACGCATAGGTATTGCGGAAGCGCTTTCGCTCGCGAAATCGGTATTTTGAGAGGCTGCGGCATGCCGTCGCGGCGGCGGTCGATCCTTCCCTTACAGCCAGCCGCGCCGGCGGAAGTACCAGAGCGGAACCACCGCCGACAGCACCATCAGCAGGATGGCCATGGGATAGCCGAAGTCCCAGTCCAGTTCGGGCATGTGCTTGAAGTTCATGCCATAGGCCGACGCGATCAGCGTCGGCGGCATCAGCGCCACCGAGACGACCGAAAAGATCTTGATGATGGCGTTCTGTTCGATGTTGATCAGGCCAAGCGTGGCGTCGAGCAGGAAGTTCGCCTCGTGCGCCAGGAAGCCGGCATGCTCGGTCAGGGACCGCAAGTCGCGCGTCATCGTCTTCAGCGCGGTCTTCTGGTCCTTGTTCAGCCGGCCGCCGCTGACCGAGGTCATGAACACCACCAACCGGTCGAGCCCGGCCAGGCTGTCGCGCACCTTGTGGGTCAGGTCGCCGGCCCGGCCGATGCCGCGCAGCACGTCCTGCAGTTCGTCCGGCTTCTTGGCCGCCTTGCCGAAGCCGCCGCCGTCCAGCGAATCGTCGAAGACGCGGGCCGACAGCTCGTCGATGCGGCCGCCGACCAGTTCCAGCACGTCGGCCACCCGGTCGATCACCGCGTCCAGCAGGCCGAACAGCGCGCTTTCCCCCGTCGCCAGCAGTTCCGGCTGGCGGACGCAGCGGGCGGCGAAGGTGATGACCGGCAGCGGTTCGGTATAGCGCAGCGTAATGAGTTGGCGCGAGGTCAGCACGAAGGTCAGCTCGCCCTGCTCCGGATGGGGCGAGGTGGCGCGCGAGATGATGGGAGAGGTCATGTAGATCCCCTCTCCCTCGACATAGAGCTGGCTGGAGGCCTCGATCTCCTTCATCTCTTCGCGCGTCGGCAGGTCGCAGCCGGTCAGCGCGCCGACATGGCCGCGCTCCGCTTCCGTCGGGCGCAGAAGATCGATCCAGACCGCCCCGGCCGGCAAGTCCTCGCCGAGTTCCAGCGGCTGGCGCACCACCCGCCCGTCTTCGGCACGGGCATGGACGGTGATCAAAGGGCAGCCTCTGCCGGCACCGGCGCGTCGGCGGCGCGGCAGGCGGCGGCCAGCGTGTTCAGCATCAGGCAGGCGATGGTCATCGGGCCGACGCCGCCGGGAACGGGGGTGATGGCGCCGGCGACCTTCACCGCCTCGTCGAAGGCGACGTCGCCGACCAGACGGGTCTTGCCCGGCTCCGCCGCGGCGACGCGGTTGATACCAACGTCAATTACCGTGGCGCCCGGCTTGATCCAGTCGCCGCGCACCATCTCCGGCCGGCCGACCGCCGCGACCAGGATGTCGGCGCGGCGGCATTCCTCCGGCAGATCGGCGGTGCGGGAATGGGCCATCGTCACCGTGCAGTCGGCCTGCAGCAGAAGCTGGGCCATCGGCTTGCCGACGATGTTGGAGCGACCCAGCACCAGCGCGCGCTTGCCCTTCAGGTCGCGGCCCAGCGTGTCGCGGATCAGCAGCAGGCTGCCCAGCGGCGTGCAGGGCACGATGGCGCCCGGCTGCCCGGTGGCGAGCAGACCGGCATTGACGACGTGGAAGCCGTCGGCGTCCTTTTCCGGAACGATGCGGGCCAGCACCTTCTGAGTGTCGATGTGCTTGGGCAGCGGCAGCTGGACCAGGATGCCGTGCACCGCCGGATCGGCGTTCAGCCGGTCGATCAAGGCCAGCAGGTCGGATTCGGCCATGTCGGCCGGCTCGTGATGGTCGAAGCTGTTCATGCCGAGTTCGACCAGCGCCCGCTCCTTGGAGCGGACATAGACCTGGCTGGCCGGATCCTCGCCCACCAGCACGACGGCCAGACCGGGGGTGACGCCATGGCTGGCCTTCAGCGCCGCCACGCCGTCCGCCACCCGCGCACGCAGGCCGGCCGCAAAGGCCTTGCCGTCGATGATCTTCGCGTCCGCCATGCTACTCTCCACCCTCGCTACCCACATCGTCGATCAGGGGCGACAGCCGCGCCAGCAATGCCGCCGGGTCGCCCGCCACATGCAGAATCTTGTTCCGGTCGGTGGCGCCGGCCACCACCGTCAGGCTGGTCTTGGGCAGTTTCCATGCCTTCGACAACAGTTTTATGACGGCCTCGTTGGCTTTGCCGTTTTCCGGCACCGCCGTGACCGCCAGTTTCAGAACCTTCCCCCCACCGGCCTTGTCGGCCGTACCGGTCACCGCATTGCGTGACGCCTTGGGCGTCACCCGAAGTGCGACGCGCAGGCCGTCAGCCACCGCCTCGATGGGGGAGAATGCCGCCACGGTCAGAAGCGCGGCCAGTATTGCGCCAGCAGGTTCTGGATGAAGGAGATCGCCAGCAGCACGACGATCGGCGACAGGTCCAGCCCGCCCATGTTGGGCAGGACGCGGCGGATCGGACGCAGCACCGGCTCGGTGATGCGGTACAGGAAATCCCCGATCAGATAGACCGCGCGGTTGCGCGTGTTCACCACGTTGAAGGCTACCAGCCAGCTGAGGATCGCCGACAGGATCAGGACCCAGAAGAACAGGTCCAGGATGGTGTTGATGAGCAAATACAGCGCGATCATGCCGGGCCAGCTCCAGTGCGGTTTTTGCGACGGCCGCGCGCAGCGCACTGCGCGACGGGCGCCAGCCTTTTCCGGGCACCCTAAGCATAAGCGCGGAGGCCTGTCCAGTACGGCGGCCCGCCGATCGCCCGAGCGGCCTGCGGCGGATCGGCCGTCCTATGCCCCATCCTGCGCCATCCCACACCCACTTCATTTTTTCTGAATCAAGCGCTTGACAGCACCCCCCGTGATGGACAATATCCGCGCCACGCCGGGGCGACGAAGACGCCACGGTGTGAGTGTGGGGCCGTAGCTCAGCTGGGAGAGCGACGCGTTCGCAATGCGTAGGTCGGGAGTTCGATCCTCCTCGGCTCCACCATTTCCCCCTTCCCCGGAAGGGTGAGACAAGTTGATGGATCGTCAGCGGGCGTTGCCGGAAACGGCATCCGGCCCGCTTTTTTGTGTTCGCACGTCAGGCCGGCAGCAGGTTGCACCGGCGGACCCGATGGCCCGCCGGTGAGTTCGGTCGCCCCGGTTACACCCTCAGCCGTTCTCCGCCAGCACCGAGCCCGCGAGGTAGAGCGAGCCGCAGATCAGCACGCGCGCCGGGCCCTTACGGCCGGCAACCAGATCGGCCAGGGCGGCGTTCACGCTGTCGGCAGCGCCGTGGTCGCGGATGCCGCAGAGCTTGGCGGTCTCGCAGGATTCCTCGGCGGTGAAGCTGGCCTCCTCGCCCGGGATCGCCACCGCGCGCAGGGCATGGGTGAAGGGAGCCAGCGGACCCAGGAACTCGAACGGGTCCTTGCTGGACAGCATGCCGTAGATCAGCAGAAGCGGCAGGGCGGGGCTGCCGCCCGATCCCTCATTGGGCTGGCCGCCATTGGGCTGGCCACGCGACCAGTCGACCGCCTGACGGGCCAGAACCTCGCCGGCCGAATCGTTGTGGCCGCCGTCCAGCCACAGCTCCCAGCCCGGCGGCAGGCTCTCGGCCAGCGGGCCGCGGGTCAGGCGCTGTAGACGCCCCGGCCATTCGACGGTGGCAAGGCCACGGCGCACCGCGTCGTCGTCCACTGCCAGCGGCAGATGGTCGAGACAGGCGATGGCGACGCCGGCATTGGTGATCTGGTGGACGCCGGCAAGCCCCGGCATCGGCAGGTCGAGCCGGCGCTTCGCGCTCTCGAAGCGGAAGCCATCCGGACGCTCTTCCACCGACCAGCTCTGGATGGGCGCGGCGATGGCATTGGCGCGCAGCTTCAGCACCTTCAGCGCGTCGGCTTCCGGCTGCGGGGCCAGCACCACCGGGACGCCGGGCTTGAAGATGCCGGCCTTCTCGCTGCCGATCTCCATCAGCGATTCGCCCAGGAACTGGCGGTGGTCGTAGGAGATGCGGGTGACCGCCGTCACCGCCGGCTTGTCCACCACGTTGGTGGCGTCCAGCCGCCCGCCCAGCCCGGTCTCCAGCAGGACCACGTCGGCCGGCACGCGGGAGAAGGCGAGGAAGGCGGCGACCGTCGTCACCTCGAAGAAGGTGATCGGATTGCCGGCGTTGGCAACCTCGCACTCCTCCAGCAGGGCGGCCAGATGATCGTCGTCGATCAGCCGGCCGGCCAGGCGGATGCGCTCGTGGAAGCGGACGAGGTGCGGCGAGGTGTAGACATGGACGCGGTGGCCGGCCGCCTCCAGCATCGCGCGCAGGAAGGCGACGGTTGATCCCTTGCCGTTGGTGCCGGCGACATGGACCACCGGCGGCAGCTTCCGCTCCGGATGGTCCAGCGCCGCCAGCAGACGGCGCACCCGGTCCAGAGACAGGTCGATGACCTTGGGATGAAGCCCCTTCAGCCGGTCCAGCACCGGGTCGGAACGGGTCGCGGCCGGCCCGTCAGACGGATTGGCGAGCGGAAGGGCGGCATCGGTCATGATCGTCTCTGGTCGGATGGGCGGGAGGTGCCGGTCAGTCGTCGCCGGCCTGGACGGGAGCCGCCGGCTGAGGAGACGCCTGCTGGGAGGACGCCTGCTGCGTCGCCGCCGGCTGGGCCGCGGTCGCCTGTGTGGCCGGCTGCGCGACCGGTTGCGTCGCCGACTGCGGCAACTGGGCCGGCTCGCCGTCGACCCCCTGGGCGGCGGACAGGTCGATGTCCTCCGCCACCGCGTCGAGGCGCGGCGTCATCAGCAGGCCGATGGTGCGGACCAGCGTCGGGCGCAGGTCGCGGCGATGGACGACCATGTCGACCATGCCGTGCTCCATCAGATATTCGGAGCGCTGGAAGCCTTCCGGCAGCGTCTCGCGGATCGTGCTTTCGATCACGCGGGCGCCGGCGAAGCCGATCTGCGCGCCCTTCTCGGCGATGTGGATGTCGCCCAGCATGGCGAAGCTGGCGGTGACGCCGCCGGTGGTCGGGTCGGTCAGCACGACGATGTAGGGCAGGCCGGCTTCCTTGACCATCTCCACCGCGATGGTGGTGCGCGGCATCTGCATCAGCGACAGGATGCCTTCCTGCATGCGCGCCCCACCCGACGCCGGCACGACGATCAGCGGCGCGTTCTTCGCCACCGCCAGACGGGCGGCGGTCAGCAGCCCTTCGCCGACGGCGATGCCCATCGACCCGCCCATGAAGCCGAAGTCGAAGGCGGCGACCACGGCGGCATGGCCGCCGATGCGGCCCTCGCCCACCACGATGGCGTCGGTGCGGCCGGTCTTGGTCTGGGCTTCCTTCAGGCGGTCGGTGTAGCGCTTCTGATCGCGGAACTTCAGCGGGTCGGCGACCGACTTCGGCAGCTCGACGCTCTCATAGGCGCCGTCGTCGAACATCGTCTCCAGCCGCTTGACCGGGTCGAGCCGCATGTGGAAGCCGCAATGCTGGCAGACGTGCAGGTTCTCTTCCAGCTCGCGGTGGAACAGCATCGACTCGCAGCTCGGGCACTTGTGCCAGAGGTTGTCGGGCACTTCCTTGCGGGCGTAGAGCGCGCGGATCTTGGGACGGACGTAGTTGGTAAGCCAGTTCATGGAACGCCTTTCAACGACATGGCGGTACGCCGAAGCCCGGCGGCGGCTGGACTTGGGGTCCGTGCCGCACCGGGCTCTTCAGCCGTTCGTCGCCATGAGCGATCGTGTTGCAGGTGTCGTAAAGCTGTTTGCCGTCGTTGTAAACCGTCCGTCCCTCAGCCCCGCGCCGCGCGCACCCCGGCGGCCAGCTCGCCGACAAAGCCCAGCACGTCCTCGACCGTGCCCGGCTTGACACCACCGGACGCGTCGATCCCATCGGCCAGACGGGTGACGATGGCGGAGCCGACCACGGCGGCGTCGGCGACGCGGGCGACCTCGGCGGCCTGATCCGGCGTCTTGATGCCGAATCCGACGGCGACCGGCAGGTCGGTGTGGCGCTTCAGCCGGGCGACCGCCGCGTCGATGGCGGTGTTCGACGCGCTGGCGGTGCCGGTGATGCCGGCGATCGACACGTAATAGACGAAGCCCGAGGTGTTGCGCATCACCATGGGCATACGCGCCTCATCCGTCGTCGGCGTCGTCAGGCGGACGAAGCTGACGCCGGCCTTCAGCGCCGGGATGCACAGCTCCTCGTCCTCTTCCGGCGGCAGGTCGACGACGATCAGCCCGTCCACCCCGGCCTCGCGCGCGGCGGCCAGGAAGGGCTCCACCCCATAGGCGTAGATCGGGTTGTAATAGCCCATCAGGATGATCGGCGTGTCGGCATCCTGCTTGCGGAAGCCGCGGACCATCTCCAGCGTCTTGCGCACCGTCATCCCCGCCTTCAGCGCGCGCAGCGAGGAGGCCTGGATCGCCGGGCCGTCCGCCATCGGGTCGGTGAAGGGCATGCCCAGCTCGATCAGGTCGGCACCGGCGGCCGGGAGGCCGTTCAGCACTGCCTGCGACACGGCAGGATCGGGATCGCCGGCGGTGATGAAGGTGACCAGACCGGCGCGCCCCTCCGCCTTCAGCGCTTTGAACCGGCGGGCGATGCGGCCATCGGCCAAGATGTCGGCACTCACAGTTCCACTCCCAGATGCTTGGCGACGGAGAAGATGTCCTTGTCGCCGCGGCCCGACAGGCACAGCACCATCAGGTGGTCCTTGGGCAGTTTCGGTGCGCGCTTGATCACCTCGGCAAGGCCGTGGGCGGATTCCAGCGCCGGGATGATGCCCTCGGTGCGGGCACAGAGCTGGAAGGCGTCCAGCGCCTCCTGATCGGTGGCATAGGCGTATTCGACGCGGCCGACGTCATGCAGCCAGCTGTGTTCCGGCCCGATGCCGGGATAGTCGAGACCGGCGGAAATCGAGTGGCCTTCCAGGATCTGGCCGTCCTCGTCCTGCAGCAGGTAGGTGCGGTTGCCGTGCAGCACGCCCGGACGGCCGCCGTTGATCGAGGCGGCATGGTCGAGCGGCCCCTTCTCGATGCCGCGGCCGGCGGCCTCGACGCCGATCATCTGCACCGACGGGTCGTCGAGGAAGGGGTGGAACAGGCCGATGGCGTTCGATCCGCCGCCGACGCAGGCGACCAGGCTGTCGGGCAGGCGGCCTTCCTGCTCCTGCATCTGGGTGCGCACCTCGTCGCCGATCACCGACTGGAAGTCTCGGACCATGGCGGGATAGGGATGCGGACCGGCGGCGGTGCCGATGATGTAGAAGGTGTCGGTGACGTTGGTGACCCAGTCGCGCAACGCCTCGTTCATCGCGTCCTTCAGCGTGCCGCTGCCAGACGTCACCGGGCGGACCTCTGCCCCCAGCAGCTTCATGCGGAAGACGTTGGGCTGCTGGCGGGCGATGTCGGTCTCGCCCATGTAGATGACGCAGGGCATGTTGTAGAGCGCGCAGACCGTCGCGGTCGCCACGCCATGCTGGCCGGCGCCCGTCTCGGCGATGATGCGGGTCTTGCCCATGCGCCGCGCCAGCAGGATCTGGCCGATGCAGTTGTTGATCTTGTGCGCGCCGGTGTGGTTCAGCTCCTCGCGCTTGAAGTAGATCTTGGCGCCGCCCAGCTGCTCGGTCAGGCGCTCGGCGTAATAGAGCGGGTTGGGCCGGCCGACATACTGCTTCAACTGCTGGCGCATCTCGCCTTCGAAGGCGGGATCGGCGCGCGCCTCGCGATAGGCCTTCTCGACCTCCAGGATCAGCGGCATCAGCGTCTCGGCGACGAAGCGGCCGCCAAAGATTCCGAAATGCCCGCGCTCGTCGGGACCGGAGCGGTAGGTGTTCAGTTTGGTCATCGTCTGCGGCACTGCCTGAAGTCGAAGGGAAGCTGGAGTCAAGTGGGCGGCATCGGGTCCGGACACCGGCCAGGCGCGACACCATACCGGCGGGACGCGCCGATTTGAAGCGCCGGGCCGCGAGCCCCCACGAAATCGACCCGCCCGGATCAGTCTGCATACATGGAGCGGGGCTTTGCAGCGGCAAGGCCGCACCCTTACACTGGTGCCTCCTTTATTGCGGAGCCTTGTTCCGATGACGCAGCGGACGCCGCCGTCGCTTCTCCCCACGGATGTCCAGCCGGTTCCTTGCCGGATTCTGGTGGTGGAGGACAGTCCGCTGAACCAGATGCTGGTCACCGCCATCCTGGCCCAGGCAGGCCACCGGACCGACACCGCCAACAACGGGCTGGAGGCGGTGATGGCGGCGCAGGCCGGCGGCTATGACCTGATCCTGATGGATCTGTCGATGCCGGAAATGGACGGGCTGACCGCCACCCGGCTGCTGCGCGACCTGCCGGGACCGGCCGGCCGGGTTCCGGTGGTCGCCATGACCGCCGACACCGAGGAGGCCGACCGTGTCCGCTGCCAGGATGCCGGCATGAACGATCATGTCGCCAAGCCGGTGGATCGGGTGCTGCTGCTGGAAACCGTGGAGAAGTGGCTGCGGGCGCCGCCGGACCGGTCGGCCGGCTTCGGCCCCTGCGCCCAGGCGGCACCGGCGGCGGAGGGCGAAGTGCTGGACCGCGAGGTGCTGGCCCAGCTGGCCCAGGATCTGGATGCGGAGCTGCTGGCCGACGTGCTGCGGCAGTTCGTGGAGGAGACGCGGGAACGGGTGGCGCGCATCGCCGGGGAGACCGACCGCGCCGTTCTGACGCGCGAAGCGCACACGCTGAAAAGCACCGCCGGGACCTTCGGCGCCCGCGCCCTGTGCAGCGCCGCCCGCGCGCTGGAAATGGCGTGCCGGGCATCCGTTGCGGAACCGAAGGGGGAAAAAGCGGACGGGGCGGCGGACGCGGTGGAGAGGCTGCGCGGCGAGATTCCCCAACTGGCCGGGGACGCCATCGCGGCCTACCGCGCCGCCGGATATCCGGTCTGACTCAGGTCGGACTGTTCACTCGACGACGCTGATGTTCACCGCCGAGTCTTTGCCGTTATTGCCCCGCTCCACCTCGAACTGGACGCGCTGGCCTTCCGACAGGGCATGCAGGCCGGAGCGCTGGACCGCGGTTATGTGAACGAACACGTCCTTCGAACCGGCCTCCGGCGCGATGAAGCCGTACCCCTTGGTGGTGTTGAACCATTTGACGGTGCCGTTTGTCATGGGCCTCCCCCTAGTCACTGCGAAGCGGATCTTTGGCAAACCATGGGTCCGGAATCGCCGGCATCGGCCGCGCCGTGAGGCCTGCCGGGCAAGCGGAACCAAGACATTGTGCGGGGAGGCTAGCCGCATGCTGTGGTTGCGGGCAATTCCATCTCACGGCATAGGTCTAACGACGGCCGACTTCAGAGTGGAATTACGACCAAGGCGGCAAGGCTTGGTCGAAGAGTATTAGCCCGTTTCTTGTATGTCTG
Source organism: Azospirillum sp. TSO5 (assembly GCF_003116065.1). Taxonomy (NCBI): domain Bacteria; kingdom Pseudomonadati; phylum Pseudomonadota; class Alphaproteobacteria; order Rhodospirillales; family Azospirillaceae; genus Azospirillum; species Azospirillum sp. TSO5. The sequence goes on from NZ_LGQY01000060.1 coordinate 21,670, forward strand.
CGCGGTGAAGCAAGAAACCCTTGCCGAAATAAAGGCTTAGATCGGATCGCGGAAGATCGGAATCAATCCGGGGCGTGACTCCGATCGGCCAGGGACGCTACAGCTTCCCTTCGGCCTGCCAGGCCAGGCGTTTGCGGTAGATCGTCGAGGCGCTGATCTGCAGCAGGGCGGCGGCGCGCGGGATGTTGCCGTCGCAGGCAGCGATGGCGTCCTCGATGGCGTCCTTCTCCACCTCCCACAGCGGCTTGATCGAGTCCGGGGAGGGCGGGACATGCGGTCGTGGAACCGGAAGGGCGCCGGCCGGCGCGGCGGCGGCATGGACCGAGACCGGCTGCGGTGTGCCGAGGGGCGGCGGCAGCATCTCCGGCATCACCGTGTCGCCGTCATGCAGCACGGCGACGATGCGCACGACGTTCTGCAACTGGCGGACATTGCCCGGCCAGTGGTAATGGCGCAGCGCCTGTTCCGCCTCGGGCGAGAAGCGGGTGAAGGCCTTCTTCTCCTCCTTCGCAAACTCCGCCAGATAGTGGCGGGCGATCTCCAGCACGTCGTCCTCGCGCTCGCGCAATGGCGGCAGGTGGATGGGGATGACGTGCAGGCGATAGTACAGGTCCTCGCGGAACCGCCCCTCCTCCACCTCGCGCAGGGGATCGCGGTTGGTGGCGCAGACGATGCGCAGATCGACCTTCTCCAGCTTCGACCCGCCGACCGGGGTGAAGGTGCCGGTCTGGATGAAGCGCAGCAGCTTGGTCTGCAGGTCGGGCGCCAGTTCGCAGATCTCGTCCAGGAACAGGGTGCCGCCGTCGGCGCGCGCCGCCGCGCCCTCGCGGTCCGACACCGCCCCGGTGAAGCTGCCCTTCACATGGCCGAAGATCTCGCTTTCCATGAGATCCTTCGGGATGGCGCCGCAGTTGATCGCGATGAAGGGGCGCGCGGCGCGCTGGCTCTGGCGGTGGATCGCCTCGGCGCAGACCTCCTTGCCGGTGCCGGATTCGCCGGTGATGAAGACGGTCGCGCGCGAAGAGGCGGCGCTGTCGACGATGCGGTAGACCGCCTGCATCGCCAGCGACGAGCCGATGAAGCCGTGATAGCGGGCGCGGTTCAGGTCCTTCTCGAAGGTGTCGACCAGTTGGGCGAGCCGCAGCCGCTCCATCGCGTTGCGGACCGTCACCACCAGCCGGTCGGCGGAGAAGGGTTTCACCAGGAAATCATAGGCGCCGTAGCGCATCGCCTCCACCGCCGCCTTCACGGAACCGTGGGCGGTGATGACGATGACGGCGCAGGGCAGCGCCTGGGCGTCGATGCGTTTCAGCACCTCCATCCCGTTCATGTCCGGCAGTTGCAGATCCAGCAGCACGACCATCGGCGCGCCGTCGTTCAGCTGTGCCAGCGCGTCGGCCCCGGTCTCCACCGAGATGACGGTATGAGATTCCTTTTTCAGGTATTCCGCATAGACACGGGCCAGCGACGGCGTGTCTTCGATCAGCAGGACGGGAATGGAACCTGGCGGCATGCTGTGGGTGACACGCGAAGGGTGGGGACGGAACAGCTCCTATTGTCTAACAGATAATTCTGAAAATCCCACCCTTACGCGCATGGCCGGCCGCGCGAACACATCGAAATCGCCGCCGGACAGAGTGTGTCGCGGCGCCGCCGCTTGCCGGGGGCGGCGCGATGAACTATCAGCAGCGGGCATGGGGCGTCGGGAAACCGGCGCCTGAATACGGACGGCGGATAGAGGGGGTTCGCCATGGCCGATCACGCCATTCTGGCCGGCAAGCGCGTTCTGCTGGTCATCGCCGGCGGCATCGCCGCCTACAAGAGCCTGGAGCTGATCCGCCGCCTGCGCGAACGCGGCGTGACGGTGCGCGCGGTGCTGACCGAGGCCGGCGCCCGCTTCGTCACCCCGTTGTCGGTACAGGCGCTGACGGAGGATACCGTCTACCGCGACCTGTGGTCGCTGACCGACGAGTCGGAGATGGGCCACATCCGCCTGTCGCGCGAGGCCGACCTGCTGGTGGTGGCGCCGGCCACCGCCAACCTGCTGGCGCGCATGGCCGCCGGCATGGCCGACGATCTGGCCGCCACGGTGCTGCTGGCCACCGACAAGCCGGTGCTGGTCGCCCCGGCGATGAATGTGCGCATGTGGCAGCATGCCGCGACCCAGGCCAACATGGCGCTGCTGGAAAGCCGCGGCGTGCGGCGCATCGGCCCCAACGACGGGGTGATGGCCTGCAACGAATACGGCCCCGGCCGCATGGCCGAGCCGATGGAGATCGTCGACGCCATCGCCGGCTTCTTCGCCGCCGAGGCTCATCGTCCGCTGGCCGGCCGCCGCGCCATCGTCACCAGCGGTCCGACGCACGAGCCGATCGACCCGGTGCGCTACATCGCCAACCGCTCGTCGGGCAAGCAGGGGCACGCCATCGCCGCGGCCCTGGCGGCGCTGGGGGCCGAGGTGACGCTGGTCAGCGGCCCGACCCGGCTGCCCGACCCCGCCGGCTGCCGCGTCGCTCATATCGAGACGGCGCGGGAGATGCTGGCGGCCTGCGAGGCGGCGCTGCCGGCCGACATCGCGGTCTGCGCCGCCGCGGTGGCGGACTGGCGCGTCGATGGTGCCGGTGACCGCAAGCTGAAGAAGGACGGCAGCGGCCCGCCGGCCCTGGCCCTGACCGAGAACCCCGACATCCTCGCCACCCTGTCGCGGCCCGGCGAGCGCCGCCCGGCGCTGGTGGTCGGCTTCGCGGCAGAGACCGGCGACGTGCTGGCCTACGCCACCGCCAAGCGCGCCCGCAAGGGCTGTGACTGGATCGTCGCCAACGACGTCTCCCCCGGCACCGGCACCTTCGGCGGTAGTGACAACACCGTCCACCTGATCCGCGCCGACGGCGTCGAGTCCTGGCCGACCATGCCCAAGGATGCCGTCGCCACCCGGCTGGCCGAGGCGGTGGCGGAGTATTTCAAGGGGAAGTAGCGTCTACTTAGAGCCCCCACTCTGCGGTGCCCCCTCCCCAACCCTCCCTCGCTTACGCGGGAGAGGGAGTCAGGCGCCAAAGCGGCGGAGTTCCCTCTCCCTCGAAGAGGGGGAGGGTTAGGGAGGGGGCATTCGTAAGCCCGGACCTCACCAACCACAGGACCCCCCATGCCCCCCACCGTCGCCTTCCTCCGCCTGCCCGGCAACGACGACCTGCCGCTGCCCTCCTACGCCACCGGGGGAGCCGCCGGGTTCGACCTGCGCGCCGCGGTGCCGGCCGACGCTCCCGTCGTGCTCGATCCCGGCAAGCGGGTGCTGGTGCCGACCGGTTTCGCCGTCGGGCTGCCGGCGGGTTGGGAGATGCAGATCCGGCCGCGTTCCGGGCTGGCGGTGAAGAACGGCGTCACGGTGCTGAACACGCCGGGCACCGTCGATTGCGACTACCGCGGCCCGGTCGGCGTCTGCCTGATCAATCTGGGCGAGGAGCCCTTCACCATCGCCCGCGGCGACCGCATCGCCCAGGCGGTGATCGCCGAGGCGCCGCAGGCGATGCTGGTCGAGGTCGACTCGCTGGACGAGACCGCACGCGGCGCGGGAGGCTTCGGCTCCACCGGCGTCGCCTGACTTCCCCCTCCCCCACCCCGCTTTCTATGGCATGATCGGCAAGCCGATCGGGGCATGATCGGCAAGCCGATCGGGGCATGATCACCTAGCCGGTCGGGGTAGGAACGGCAGCGGGCGAGGGGGTGGGCATGCGGAGTCCCCGGCGGTTCCTGGGGCGGAGCGTGGCGTTCCGCATCCTGGCGGGGTTGACGGTCATCGGCGGATTGGCCGCGGCGACCAGCGTCGTCGCCGTCTCGCTGTTCTCGCGCTTTCACCAGGGATACGAGCAGATCGCCACCGCCAAGGTGCCGGGGCTGGTCGCCGCCGCCCAGTTGGTGCAGCAGAGCGGCGCCGTCGCCGCCATCGCCCCGGCCCTGGTCGCCGCCCCCGACCAGAGCGCGCGCGACGCGGTGATGGCGCGGATGGACGGGCAGCTGGCGCGGCTGGAGGAGCTGACCGCCCGGCTGATCGCTCTTGGAGGCACCGGGGGCGGCACCGGGGGCGGCACCCTGCGCCGTGCCGACCGGGCCGGGAACGGCCACGCCGAGAGCAGCAGGGCCGATCTGGGCGAGCTGGACCGCCGCAAGAACGAACTGGTCGGCACGCTGCTGACCCTGAACGCCCAGGTCCGCCAGCAGCTGTCCCTCAGCGCCGAGACCGGCGCCCGCGCCCAGGCGCTGGCCGCCCTGACCGCCCGGTTGGCGGCGGCCGGCACGCGGGAGGCCGACGCACCCTGGCCGATGGAACTGCGGGCCGGCCTGCCGGACGCCGAGGCCGCGGACCGCAGCCGCGCGGCTCTGGAGCGCTGGCGCCGCGAGATGACCGGAGCGGCGACCACGCTGCTGGCGGCGCTGCGGGCAGAGCAAGACAGCGGCCGCGACGGCCAGCTCGACCGCTTCCGGGCCGACACCCGCGCCGCGCTGGACAATGCCGCCGAGGCGCTGGCCCTGCTGCCGCCCGACCGGGCGGCGCGGCTGGAACCGCTGCAGCGCGAGGTGGCGGAGCAGGCCTTCGGCCCGTCCCCCCTGTTCGCTCTGCGCGAGGCGGAGCTGTCGCTGCAACGGGCGATCAAGCGGTCGGCCGCGCGCAACCAGGCGGTTTCGGACCAGCTGGTCGGCATCGTGTCCGACTATTTCCTGGCGGTGGAGCAGGACGTCGCCCGCCGTTCCGACGAGTTCGAGCGGGTGATCCGCGACGGCAAGCGGGCGGTGATCGCCATGGCGGTGCTGTCGATCCTGGGGGCCGCCGCCATCTTCGCCTACATCCACCGCAACGTGGTGGCGCGGCTGCGCCGGCTGCGCAGCGCCATGCAGGCGGTAGAGACGGCCGACCCGGCAGGGACGTCGGATTCGTTGCCCGATCTGGACCTGCCCGCCGTCACCCCGGCCGGCAGCCGGGCTGAAGACCGGGCCGAAAATTGGGACGAGATCGGCGAGATGGCCCGCGCGCTGGCCTATTTCGTCACCGCCATCCGCGCCCGCGAAAGCGCACTGGCCGAGGGCGAGCGCCGGCTGCGCACCATCCTGGAGCAGAGCCCGGTCGGCGTCTCCATCCGCCGCGCCGACGGCACCGTCGCCTTCGCCAACGCCCGCGCCGCCGAACTGGCCGGCCGGCCGCTGGAGGAATTCGTCGGCAGCCGCCATGCGCCGGCCCTGCCCGCCGGGGCAATCGGTCAGGGCGGCCAGAGCGGCCGGGAACCGGAGAGTGGCGGCGTGCTGGTGCGCGACGCCGAGGCGGCGGTGGTCCGTCCCGACGGCAGCCGGGTCTGGGCGCTGAAGACGCTCCAGCGCACCAGCTTCGAGGGCGAACCGGCGGTGCTGGCCTGGAGCTACGACATCACCGCGCGCAAGCAGGCGGAGGAGGCCCTGCGCGCCGCCAAGGAGCAGGCGGAAATCGCCGCCCGGTCGAAGGCGGAATTCCTGGCGACGATGAGCCACGAAATCCGGACGCCGATGAACGGCGTCCTGGGCATGCTGGAGCTGATGGCGCTGACCCCGCTGGACGAGGAGCAGCGCACGCTGGTCTCCACCATGCGGGACAGCGGGGCGGCGCTGCTGCGGATCATCGACGACATCCTGGACCTGTCGAAGATCGAGGCGGGGAAGCTGGAGCTGGAGGATCTCGACCTGCGCCCGGCCGAGCTGGTGGAGGGCGTCGCCGACCTGCTGGCGCCGCAGGCCCACCAGAAGGGGCTGGCGCTGATCTGCGACATCGACCGCTCGGTGCCGGAGCGGCTGCGCGGCGACTCCGGCCGGCTGCGCCAGATCCTGTTCAACCTGACCGGCAACGCCATCAAGTTCACCGACCGCGGCCGGGTGGTGCTGCGCGTCCATGCCGCCGACCCCACTCAATCCCCACCGGCGCGGCCGGACCATGTCCGCCTGCATGTGGCGGTGGAGGACAGCGGCATCGGCATCGGGCCGGAGGGGCAGGCGCGGCTGTTCCAGCCCTTCAGCCAGGCCGACAGCTCCACCACCCGGCGCTTCGGCGGCACCGGGCTGGGTCTGGCGATCTGCACCCGGCTGGTCGAACGGATGGGCGGGCGGATCGGCGTCGAATCGGCGCCCGGCCGCGGGTCGACCTTCTGGTTCACGGTGGACCTGCCGCGCGCGGCGGAGCCGGCGCCCGGCTCATCACCCGCCCCGGCGCCGCTGGACGGCCTGTCCGTTCTGGTGGTGGACGACGACGAGGTGCAGCGCGCGGTGCTGGCCCGCTATCTGGAGCAAGGCGGCGCGACCGTGACGACCGCCGCCATGATGGCCGATGCCGCATCGAAGCTGGGGCGCGGCGGTTATGGGCTGCTGGTCACCACCACGGCGCTGGCCGGACGGCTGGAGCCGCTGGCCGGCGCCCGCTGTCCCGGCCTGCCACGGCTTCTGCTGGGCGACGGCAGGACAGGCGGCGGTACGGTCGCCTCTCCCCACACGGTTTCGGGGCAGATGTCGGGACTGGTGCAGCCGGTCCACCGCACCGCCCTGATCCGCGCCGCTGCCATCCTGACCGGCCGCAGCGCGCCCGACGCCGCCGGCCCCGCCCTGGAGGCCCCCGGCCTGCCGTCATGTCTGCCGCCGCCGGTTCCTGCCGATCCGGGCCCGATCCTGGTGGCGGAAGACCACCCGACCAACCAGCAGGTCGTGCTGCGCCAGTTGCGCCGGCTGGGCTATGCGGCGGAGCTGACGGCCGATGGCGAGCAGGCGCTGGCGGCATGGCGGCGTGGACTGCACCGGCTGGTCATCACCGACTGCCACATGCCGGCGATGGACGGCTATGAACTGGCCCGCCGCATCCGGGCGGAAGAGGATGGGCAGCGGCACACCCCCATCGTCGCCATGACCGCCAACGCCCTGTCCGGCGAGATGGAACGCTGCCTTGCCGCCGGCATGGACGACTATCTCGCCAAGCCGGTGACGCTGGCCCAGCTCGCGCGCGTGCTCGCCCACTGGCTCGCCCCCCGCGCGGCTCCGGAGCTGCGGACGCCGGAGCCGCAGCCGGAACCGATGGAGGAGGAGGCGCTGCCGGTGCTCGACCTCGACCATGTGCGCGAAACCTTTGGCGGCATGGAAGGGAGCGGGTTGGATGCCGGCACGCTCGACATGATGGATTTCTTCATCGAGACGACGCGGCCGACGCTGGAACGGGTGCGGCAGGCGCTCGACTCCGGCGAGATGGAAGAGGCGCGGGCGGCGGCCCATTCGGCGGCGGGAGCGGCACGGACGGCGGGCGCGCGGGCGCTGGCCGCCGCCTGCAGCGCGCTGGAACGCGCCATCGTCGAAGCGCGCGCGTCGGATGTGGAGCGGCACGCCCGCGCGATGGCCGCCGCCTTCCCGAAGGTCGAAAAGGCGATTCACGCCCTGCGTCACACGAATGAGACGGTGCCCAGCCCGGAAGAGACCATGGCGTAACCGGACGTGCCGGAGCGAAAACTACCTGGGCGGGAAGGAAACCTCGAAAAGGCGCAAAGCGGACGGGTGTTCGCTTGTCGGTGGGAGAGGGCTGAACTACTCTGCGCTTCTTGATTCATTTCGACAGATTCGACCGGGCCAGCGACAAGCCCGGCGGTCCCGGGGGTGAAAAGCGTGGTCGGTCTCGCTGGCTTCTTTTGGAACAAGGAATCCCGGCGCCAAGCCGATCACGCCGCAGCAGACCGTGACCGATGGCGCGCCATGCTGGCCGCCGCGCCGCACCCCTGGTGCGTCTGGACCGACCAGGGCGACAGCGCGTTATCGGACGAAGCCGCGGCCCTTCTGGGCATTGCCAATGCCGACGAGCTGAGCGGTTGCCTGACGGTGCCGGACCTCGGCCCCGCCCTCTCCCGCCTGCGCCGGGACGGCGAGCCCTTCCGCTGCGAGGCGGTGGCGCCCGACGGGCGGCGGCTGGTGCTGACCGGCCGGCGCGGACGGGCGGGCGATACCCATTGCGACGTGGTGTGGATCGAGGATGTGACCGTCGCCCGCGACGCCGCCAGCGATGCCACGCGGCGTCAGGAGCAGGCGACGGGGGCCGCGCGCTCCCGCCTTGCCGAGTTGCAGGCGATGGCCGACGCGCTGCCGGTGCCGGTGTGGATGCGCGACCGCTCGCTGCGGCTGTCCTGGTGCAACCGCGCCTATGCCCGCGCCGTCGACGGCGATCCCGACAGCGTGGTGACGGAGGGGCGAGAGTTGACCGCCACCGGCCGGGCGCTGGCCGAACGGGCGCGCAGCGGCGGCTTCGCCCAGTCCGACCGCGCCCCCGTGGTGATCGGCACCGAACGCCGCCTGCTGGAGGTGACGGAGGCGCCGCTGCCGCTGACCGACGGCGGCGGCACGCTGGTGGTCGGGTATGCCCTCGACCTGACCCCGCTGGAGGAATTGCGCGGCGAGCTGGACCGTCACCTGACCGCCCATGCGGAGGTGCTGGAGCGGCTGGGCACCGCCATCGCCATCTTCGGCCCCGACACCCGCCTGACCTTCTTCAACCAGGCCTATGCCCGGCTGTGGGAGCTGGACGAGGTATGGCTGCGCACCGAACCGACCAACGCCGAACTGCTGGAAGAGCTGCGCGCCCGCCGCCGCCTGCCGGAATATGCCGACTACCAGACCTTCAAGCGCGAGCGGCTGACCCGCTACACCCATCTGGTCGAGCCGGTGGAGGAGATGCTGCACCTGCCGGACGGCACGACGCTGCGCCATCTGGCCGCGCCGCACCCGCAGGGCGGGCTGATCACCATCCTGGAGGACGTGACCAACACGCTGGCGCTGGAATCCTCCTACAACACGCTGATGGCGGTGCAGCAGGAGACGCTGGACAATCTGGCGGAGGGCATCGCCGTGTTCGGCGGCGACGGCCGGCTGAAGCTGTCCAACCCGGCCTTCGCCCGCATCTGGGATCTGGCCGACGGCGACCTGCACGGCGAACCGCACATCGCCGACGTCATCGAACGCATGCGTCCGCTGCTGGAGATGCAGCCGGTGGACAAGATCGCGGAAAAGGGTGCGGACCGGCCGGGCGAGGCCGCCACCTGGGACGCGCTGAAGGAAGAGCTGATCGGCGCCACGCTGGAGCGCAGCGTCCGCTCCGGCCGGGTGGAGCGCAGCGACGGGTCGGTGGTTGAGTTCTCCACCCTGCCGCTGCCCGACGGGGCGGTGCTGAACAGCTATCTGGACGTCACCGACGGCGCCCGGCTGGAGACGGCGCTGCGCGCCTCCAACGCGGCGCTGGAGGCCGCCGACCAGTTGAAGAGCGAGTTCATCGCCAACGTCTCCCACCATCTGCGCACGCCGCTGAACGGCATCATCGGCTTCGCCGAGATGCTGGCGAACCAGTATTTCGGCGAGCTGAACGACCGCCAGATGGAGTATGTGCGCAGCATGCTGACGGCCGGCCAGCGCCTGCTGGAGCTGATCGACGACGTGGTCGACCTGACCAGCCTGGGGGCCGGCGTCACCACGCTGGACCGCGGCGCGGTCAACCTGCCCGACCTGCTCGAGTCGGTGGCCGGCCTGACCCGCGACTGGGCGCGGCGCGAGGGGCTGCGGCTGGAGGTGGTGGCGCCGGAGGCGCTGGGCGAGATGGAGGGCGACGGCAAGCGGCTGAAGCAGGCGCTGTTCACCCTGGTGGTGGGCGCCATCCGCAACCCGCCGTCCGACCGCCGCATCCGCCTGGCCGGAGAGCGGTTGAACGGCAGCATCACCCTATCGGTCAGCGGCGCCGCCGCGCCCGACGCCGACCCGCAGGGGGCCGCGGCGCTGGGCGTGTCGCTGGCCCGCAACGTGGTGGAGCTGCATGGTGGCCGGCTGGAGCTGGACGAGACCGGCGCCGCCGGGGTCTACCGCAGCGCCCATGTCCGCTGCATCATGCCGGTGCGGGCCCCGGTGAACGGGGTGAGGGCAGAGTAGGAGTGTGGACATCTCTGCCGAAGTATCTTCGGCCGTCATCCCCGCGAAGGCGGGGAACCAGGAAACTCAGCACATAAGCACTTGAACCGGCTGGATTCCCGCCTTCGCGGGAATGACGGCCGAGAAAGGTTCGAGGTTCGAGCCTCCCTCGGCAGCCGCAAGGATTGGAACGCCACTCACGCCGCGCCGGGGACGCCCTTCGAGGTCGAGTACTCGAAGTGCAGCGCCTCGCCGGGATAGACCAGCGGGCGGATGGCGTGGGCGGCTTGCGCCGCTTCGGCGAAGCCGCAGAGGATCAGCTTCAGCTTGCCGGGATACGTCGCGATGTCGCCGATGGCGAAGACGCCCGGCACGTTGGTGGCACAGCCGGGCTGGGCCACCGCGATGTGGCTGCGCTCCAGATCCAGGCCCCAGTCGGCGATCGGCCCGAGATTCATCGACAGGCCGAAGAAGGCGAGCATGGCGTCGGCCGGCAGCGCCTTTTCCTCGCCGTCCAGCGTGGCGACGCGAACGGCGGTCAGCTGGCCGTTCTCCCCATCCAGGCCGGACAGCTGATAGGGCACCACCATCTCGACCCGCCCCTCGCGCACCAACGCTTCCATGCGGGCGACGCTTTCGGGCGCGGCGCGGAACTTCGGACGGCGGTGGACGACATAGACGCGCTCCGCCACGTCGGCCAGCGAGATGACCCAATCGACCGCGCTGTCACCGCCGCCGGCGATCACCACCTTCTTGCCGGCGAAGTCCTGGCGGCGGCGCACCATGTAGAAGACCGACTTGCCCTCATACGCCTCCAATCCGTCGAGCGGCGGGCGGTTGGGGCCGAAGGCGCCGCTGCCGGCGGCGATGATCACCGCCTGGGTGTCGATCTTCGTGCCGATGCTGGTCTCCACCAGCCAGCGCCCGCTGTCCTGGCGGGTCAGCTTCTCCACCTGCTGGCCCAGGTGATAGGTGGGCGAGAAGGGGGCGGCCTGCTCCGCCAGCCGGTCGATCAGGTCGGCCGCCTCGATGGAGGGATGGGCCGGGATGTCGTAGATCGGCTTTTCCGGGTAAAGCGCCGTGCACTGGCCGCCGACCATGTCCAGCGCGTCCACCACATGGCAGCGCATCTTCAGCATGCCGCATTCGAACACGGCGAACAGCCCGACGGGGCCGGCGCCGACGATGACGACATCGGTGGTGAGGACATCGTGGCTGGAGGCGGTCTGCGACATGAAAGCCAATTCCTTGAGACGGGGTGCCGGGTGGAGGATGATGCGGAAGGGTCGGCGAACGGTCCTTCCATTGTCCGCATTTCCCGGCCGGGTCAACCCCCCGCAAGGGGAAAGCGCTGCTGTGTCGCGTGCGAGGCAGGACGACGGAGCCTTTGGGTCGGGCCGAGCCGAGCAACAATTTCGCATAAATTCGCTTAAATTTGTCGATTGCACGCGGCGGTGGCGAAGCGGAAAGTGAAGGTCGGCGGCGGATGACCAGGCTTTCTTTGCCTGGAGGCCGGTCGGGTGGAGGCCCGGAATGAAGGAACTTCGGTGTCTGGTCTTCACCGACCAGGAGGTGGTGCGGGCCGTGCTGGACCGCCGACGGCGGGTGAAGGACACATTGCCGGTCGGCACCGTGTCCAAGATCGTCTATCACCGCAACGAGGGGCCGGAGCAGGAGGGCATCGAAACCCGCCTGAGCATCACCGACGACGACGGTGCGGTGACCGAGCTGGTGCTGGCCGAAACCGAGGTGACGGCGGCGCTGGTCGGCTATTGCATGGGCCGACGCATCCCCCTGCCGGTGGCATCCGACAAGATGCTGCACCTGATCAACGGCGCGCTGACGCTGATGATCACCATGAACTTCAACAAGGCGCCGCGGCTGGTGGTGGCCGGCGCGGCAGAAGGCGCAGGATCGGGAGCGGCGGACCGGCTGTCGCCCAAGCGGCGGATCGGCCGGTAAGTCTGCCGCCGACCCACCCCTCTTTCCGGCTTGCGGGCGGGCAGCGGCTTCGCACAGTATCCGCGCCATGTCGGACACTCCCCACCATACCGTCACCCTCCCGCTGCCGGACGAGACCGCCACCGCGGCGCTGGGCCGCCGGCTGGGTGGCCTGCTGCGGCCGGGCGACCTCGTGGCCCTGCGCGGCGACCTCGGCGCCGGCAAGTCGGCGCTGTCGCGGGCCCTGATCCGCAGCGTCACCCATGAGGACGCCGAGGTGCCGTCCCCCACCTTCACCCTGGTGCAGACCTACGACACCGCCATCGGCCCGGTCTGGCATTTCGACCTCTACCGCCTGTCGGGGCCGGACGAGGTGTATGAGCTGGGCTGGGACGACGCGCGGGCCGAGGCGGTGGCGCTGGTGGAATGGCCGGACCGGCTGGGTCCGCTGCTGCCACCCGACCGGGTCGAGGTGACCATGGAGCATGACGGCCCCGATGCCCGCCGCGCCACGCTGACCGGCCATGGCGCGCTGGCGGCACGGGTCGCCGCCGCCGACTGGACGCTGTGATGCCCCCTGTAATGTCCGTCGTTTCTTCCGCGCGGGAAGCGGAGATCGCCGCCTTCCTCGCCGCCAACGGCCTGTCCGGCGCGGCGCGGGAGCCGCTGGCCGGCGATGCCTCCGCCCGCCGCTACGAACGCCTCCGCAAGGGCGATGGCGGCACGCTGATCCTGGTCGACACGCCCGCCCCCACCGACGACCTCGTGCCCTTCATCGCCATCGGCGCCGAACTGGCAGCCATCGGGCTGTCGGTTCCCGCCGTGCTTGCGTCCGATGTGGAACGGGGTTTGGCGATACAGGATGATTTCGGAAGCGAAACATTCTCCCGCCTGCTTGCCGACGGTGCCGATCCCCAACCGCTCTACGAGATAGCGACCGACGCGCTGATCGTCATCCACCGCGGCTGGCCGGAGGGAGCGGCGCAGCGGCTGGCCCTGCCCGTCTACGATCCGGACCTGTTCATCGCCCAGACCCGGCTGTTCATCGACGCCTATGTGCCGGTGGCGACGGGACGGGCCTTGAGCGACGCGGATCGTTCCAATTTCGATACGGCATGGCGGATGGTGCTGGAGCCGGTCTGCGCCGGTGCGCCGTCGCTTCTGCTGCGCGACTATCACGTCGACAACCTGATGCGGCTGGATCGGCTGGGGGTGAAGGCCGCCGGGCTGATCGACTTCCAGAGTGCCGGCTGGGGACCGCGCGCCTACGACCTCGTCTCCCTGCTGGAGGATGCGCGGCGCGACGTGGCGCCCGAGTTGGCGGAGGCGATGGTCGCGCGCTATCTCGCCGCCTTCCCCGAGACCGATGCCGCCGCCTTCCGCCGCGCCATGGCGGTGCTGGGGGCGGCGCGCCACACGCGGATCGTCGCCATCTTCGTCCGTCTGGCGCTGAGCCAGGGGCGGCGGTCCTACCTTGTCCATCTGCCGCGGGTCTGGCGCCTGCTGGAGGCCCAGTTGGCGAAGCCGGAGCTGGCGCCGGTCGCCGCCTGGTTCGACCGCCATCTGCCGCCCGAGACCCGTGCCGCCTTCGTCGTTCCGGAGACGATCTGAGATGACCGTGACCATTCCCCAGACCGCGATGGTGCTGGCCGCAGGCCAGGGCCTGCGCATGCGCCCGCTGACCAACGACCGTCCGAAGCCGCTGATCCCGGTTTTGGGCAAGCCGATGCTGGACCATGCGCTGGACCGGCTGGCCGAGGCCGGCGTCGGCCGGGCGGTGGTCAACAGCCACTATCTCGGCGCGATGATCGGGGAGCATCTGAAGGGCCGCACCACCCCCGCCATCACCCTGTCGCCGGAGGACACGCTGCTGGAGACCGGCGGCGGCGTGAAGAACGCCCTGCCCCATCTCGGCACGGCGCCGGTCTACACCGTGAATGCCGACATCTTCTGGCTGGACGGGCCGGTGCCGGCTCTGCGCCGCCTAGCATCGCACTGGAACCCGGCGGAGATGGACGCGCTGCTCCTGCTGATGGCGACGACCAAGTCGGTCGGCTATGACGGGCTCGGCGACTATCACATGGACCCGCTGGGCGGCCTGACCCGCCGCGGCGAGCGCGAACTGGCACCCTTCGTCTATGCCGGGGTGCAGATCGTCAAGCCGGAGCTGTTCGCGGCCGACACGCCCGACGGCGCCTTCTCCACCAACCTGATCTGGGACCGCGCGCAGGCGGCGGGCCGGCTGTTCGGCCTTGCCCATGACGGGCTGTGGTTCCACATCGGCACACCCGCCGGGCTTCGGGAAGCCGAGGATCTGCTGGCCATCGGCGGCGTGCGGGCGGTGGCGCATTGAGGGCGGCGGTCGAGCTATACTCAACGGGACGTTTTGCCCCCTCCCTAGCCCTCCCCCTCTTCGAGGGAGAGGGAACTCCGCCGCCCTTGCACTTACTCCCTCTCCCGCGAAGCGGGGGAGGGTTGGGGAGGGGGCACTCGGCGCCTGCACCATCCAGCACTAATCTGGAAAGTCCATGATCCACCCAAAAGTCTACAGCATCCCCGCGGGCGCGCCCTTCGTCGACATGCTGGCGGCGGGGATCATAGAGCGGGTGGGCGGCGACCCGATGGCGCTGGCCGGGGTCACCGTGCTGCTGCCGACGCGGCGCGCCTGCCGGGCGCTGCAGGCGGCCTTCCTGCGGCGGTCGGGCGGGCAGCCGACGCTGCTGCCGCGCATGGCGCCGCTGGGCGAACTCGACGCCGGCGACCTCAGCCTGACCGAGGAGGAACTGCCCGACGTCCCGCTCGACCTGCCGGAAGCGATCTCACCGCTGAACCGGCAGATGACGCTGGCGCGGCTGATCCTGGCAAGCCCGCTGCCGGCAACCACGGCGCAGGCGGTGCGTCTCGGAGCAGATTTGGGACGGCTAATTGATGCGGTATGGACAGAACGTATCGATTTCGAGCGGCTCCATAACCTCGTTCCCGATGATTACGCAGAGCACTGGCAGAAGACATTAGAATTTCTCAACATCATCGTTACTAACTGGCCTGCCATCCTCGAGTCGACCGGAGAAGCCGACCCGGCCAAGCGCCGGAACCTGACGCTGGAGACGCAGGCCGCTCTCTGGCAGGCAGCCCCGCCGCCAGGCATGGTGATCGCCGCCGGCTCCACCGGCTCCATCGTCGCCGCGTCCGACCTGCTATCTGTCATCGCCCGGCTGCCGCACGGGGCGGTGGTGCTGCCCGGCCTCGACACGGGGACCGAGGAAGAGATCTGGCAGGCGATTGAGCAGGATGAATCTCATCCACAGCACGGGCTATCGCAACTGATCCGTCATCTCAGCGTAGAACGACAAGAGGTACAGCCCTGGACCGACGCGACCGAGCCGCGCGGCGCCCGCGCCCGCCTGATCGCCGAGGCGATGCGCCCGGCGGCGACCACCGAGGGCTGGCGCGAGCTGTCCGGCGTGGATGCCTCGGCGCTGGACGGGCTGACCCGCATCGACGCCGCCACGTCCGAGGAAGAGGCGCAGGTCATCGCGTTGCTGATGCGCCATGCGCTGGAAACGCCGACCAAGACCGCCGCCCTCATCACCCCCGACCGCAACCTGGGCCGCCGGGTCGCCATGGCGCTGGCGCGCTGGGGCATCCTGGTCAACGACTCGGGCGGCCAGCCGCTCGCCCACACCGCGGTCGGCACCTATCTGCGGCTGACTGCGGAGCTGGTGGCGAGCCGCGTCCATCCACTGGCCCTGCTGGCGCTGGCCAAGCACCCGATGGCGGCGGGCGGCCGCGACTCGGCGGATTTCCGCGCCGCCGCCCGCGCGCTGGAACGCATCGTGCTGCGCGGCCCGCGCCCGGCCGAGGGGTTCGACGGCGTGCTGGCCGCGCTGGAGCAGGCCGACCGCTTCGACCATGAGGAACAGCAGGAGTTCCTGCGCGGCTGGCTTGTCGACATCGGCCAGCGCGCCGCTCCCTTCCTTGAGGCGCTGACCAGCGATACGCCGCTGGCCGACCTCGTGCGCGCCCATGTCGCCTTCTGCGAATCGCTGGCCGCCGACGACGAACTGACCGGGGCGGAGCGGCTGTGGCGGCAGGACGACGGCGAGGAGGCGGCGCGCTTCGTCCACGACCTGCTGGATGCGGCGGAGGGCTTCCCGACGATCCCGGCCAAGGATTACCCGGCCCTGCTCGACGCGCTGATGAGCGCGCGGGCGGTGCGTCCCCGCTATGGCCTGCACCCGCGCCTGTTCATCCTGGGTCCGATGGAGGCGCGCCTCCAGCATCTCGACCTGACCATCCTGGGCGGGCTGAACGAGGGAACCTGGCCGCCGGCCGCCTCCGCCGATCCCTGGATGTCGCGGCCGATGCGGCGTGATTTCGGTCTGCCCAGCCCGGAACGGCTGGTCGGCATGTCGGCCCACGACTTCGCCCACGCCTGCGGCGCGCCGGAGGTGGTGCTGACCCGCGCGGCACGGGTGGAGGGCACGCCGACCGTGCCGTCGCGCTGGCTCCTGCGGCTGGAAACCGTGCTGAAGGCGCTGGGGCTGGACGGCGCGATCGAGGAGCGCGGCGCCTGCTGGCTTGGCTGGGCGCGCGGGCTGGACGAGCCGGACCGCGTGCAACCGGTGGCGGCGCCGGAACCGCGCCCACCGCTGACCGCCCGGCCGCGCAAGCTGTCGGTGACGGAGATCGAGACCTGGATGCGCGATCCCTACGCCATCTATGCCCGGCACGCCCTGCGGCTGCGCGCGCTCGACCCCATCGCCGCCGATCCGGGGGCGTCCGACCGTGGCCAGATCATCCACGACACGCTCGACGCCTTCGTCCGCGAGTATCCCGGACCGCTGCCACACGATGCGCTCGATCGGCTGATCGCGCTGGGGCGGGACCGGTTCGGGCCGCTGCTGCGCAGCCATCCCGACGTCTGGGCCTTCTGGTGGCCACGCTTCGAGCGGGTGGCCGGCTGGTTCGTCGATCTGGAGCGCGAACGCCGTCCCCGCCTCCGCCCGCTGGCGACTGAGGTGCCCGGCCGGTTGGAGCTGTCCGGCCCCGGCGGCCCCTTCACCCTGACCGCCAAGGCCGACCGCATCGACCGTGGCCCCGACGGGCTGGTGGTGATCGACTACAAGACCGGCACCCCGCCGAGCACGCGGGAAATCGAGCTTGGCTTCGCCCCACAGTTGCCGCTTGAGGCCGCCATCGCCGCGGCGGGCGGGTTCAGCGGGGTGGACAAGGGCGCGGTGGCCGAGCTGACCTTCTGGCGCCTGTCCGGCGGCGACCCGGCCGGCGAGGAAAAGCCGGTGAAGGGCGACCCCGCCGTATTGGGTGAAGAAGCGCGCGCCGGCCTGGAGGCGCTGATCGCGCAGTTCGACGACCCGAACACCCCCTACCGCTCGCGTCCACGGCCGGCTATGGCGCCGCGCTACACCGACTACGCCCATCTGGCCCGCGTCCAGGAATGGTCGTCGGGCGGCGGGGAGGGCGAGTGATGGAAGGGGGAGTGAGCAAGGAATCGCCCTCTCCCGCCCCGGGAGAGGGAGGGGACCCGCGCCGCAGGCGTGGGGAGGGTGAGGGGTGGCCCAAGCATCCCGAACCGCATGGTTCCTTGTACTCCCCCTCACCCTTCCCAAGCTTCGCTTGGGCCCCTTCCCTCTCCCGGAACGGGAGAGGGAGCATATCGCCCCGGCACCGGAAGCATCGCCAATGACCATGACCGACCTGTCCCCCCGCACCCTGCCGCTCGATCCCAACGTGGCGCAGCGGCGGGCGTCCGATCCGACGGCGTCGGTGTGGGTCGGGGCGTCGGCCGGGTCGGGCAAGACCAAGGTGCTGACCGACCGGGTGCTGCGGCTGATGCTGTCCGGCACGCCGCCGGCGCGCATCCTCTGCCTGACCTTCACCAAGGCCGCGGCGGCGGAAATGGCGATCCGCATCAACCGGACGCTCGGCCTATGGGCGACCCTGCCCGACGAGTCGCTGGAGGACCGGCTGGCCGACCTCTGCGGCGAGCGGCCGTCGATGGAGGCGCGGCTGAACGCGCGCCGCCTGTTTGCCCAGGTGGTGGACTGCCCCGGCGGCATGAAGATCCAGACCATCCACGCCTTCTGCCAGTCGCTGCTGCGCCGCTTCCCGCTGGAAGCCGAGTTGGCGCCGCATTTCGACGTGATGGACGACCGCACCGCCGACGGGCTGCTGACCGAGGCGCGCGACGCCGTGCTGCATGCCGGCCGCACCGAACCGGACAGCCCGCTCGGCCGCGCCATGGGCCGGCTGACCGGCGACCTGAACGCGGAGGACTTCGCCGGGCTGCTGGCGGAGCTGGCCAGCCAGCGCGGTCAGGTGGAGAAGCTATTCGAGCGCTTCCACGGTCTGGATGGACTGATCGACGCCATCCACGACCGGCTTGGGGTGCCGCCCGGCGTGACCGAGGAGTCGATCCTGAGCCACGCCTGCCACGACGACCAGTGCGACCCGCCGGCCCTGCGCGAAGCCTGCCGGGCGCTGTCGGGCGGCAGCGCCGGCGATCAGGAGCGCGGCATCGCCATCCAGCACTGGCTGGACGCCGCCGACCGCCGGGTGCGGGCGTTCGAGGCCTACAAGCGCCTGTTCCTGACGGCCGAGGGCAGCCCGCGCAAGACCCTCATCACCAAGAAGCCGGCCACCGCCTATCCGCAGGCGCTCTTGTCCCTGCAAAAGGAGGCGGAGCGGCTGGTGGAGATATCGGAGCGGGTGAAGGCAGCCGGCGTCGCCGCCTCCACCACCGCGCTGCTGACGCTGGCGCAGGCGATGCTGGACGCCTATCGCGAGCGCAAGGCGGCGCGCGCGCTGCTGGATTACGACGATCTGATCCTGGCGGCCAACCGGCTGCTGAGCGGCGGCGACGGCAAGGCGGCGCGCGTGCCCTGGGTGCTGTACAAGCTGGACGGCGGCCTGGACCATATTCTGATCGACGAGGCGCAGGACACCAACCCCGACCAGTGGTCCATCGTCGCGTCGCTGGCCGGCGAGTTCTTCGCCGAACTGGAGGCCGCGGCGCCCGACGGCAAGATCCGCACCGTCTTCGCGGTTGGCGACGAGAAGCAGTCGATCTTCAGCTTCCAGCGCGCCGATCCCGCCGAATTCGCCCGCATGCGCCGCCATTTCCAGGACAAGGCGGAGTCGGCCGAGCGGCTGTGGGCGGGGGTGGACCTCGACATCTCCTTCCGCTCGACCTCCGCGGTGCTGGAGACGGTGGATGCCGTCTTCGCCATCGACCGTGCCCGCGACGGCGTGGCGTCCGACGCCAGCCCGGTCATCCGTCACCGCGCCTTCCGCCGCGGACAGGCCGGTCTGGTCGAGCTGTGGCCGCCGGTGAAGCCGGCCGAGGCCATCGAGACGCCGGCCTGGGCGCCGCCGGTGGCGCGCGAGTCCGCCGACTCGCCGTCGGCCCGCCTCGCCTCGGTCATCGCGGCGACGGTGCATCGCTGGATCGACAGCGGCGAGACGCTGGAGGCCAAGGGCCGGCCGGTTCAGCCCGGCGACGTCATGGTGCTGGTGCGCCGCCGCACCGCCTTCGTCACCGAACTGGTCCGCGCGCTGAAGGACCGCGGCGTGCCGGTGGCCGGTGTCGACCGCATGGTACTGACCGAACAGCTGGCGGTGATGGATCTGGTGGCGCTGGCCGACTTCCTGCTGCTGCCCGACGACGACCTGACGCTCGCCACCGTGCTGAAGGGTCCGCTGATCGGGTTGACGGAAGAGGAGCTGTTCCGCGTCGCCCATGGCCGGCGCGGCACGCTGTGGCGCTCGCTGGTGGCGCTGGCGGAGACGGAACCGGAGTTCCGCCCGGCCCGGCGCTATCTGGGCGATCTGCTGGCGCGCACCGACTTCTCGGCCCCCTACGAGCTGTTCGCCGGGCTGCTGAACCGGCCCTGCCCGGCCGACGATCGCTCGGGACGGCGTGCGATCCTGAAGCGGCTCGGCCCCGACGCCCAGGACCCGCTGGAGGAGTTCCTGGCCGTCTGCCTCGCCTTCGAGAAGACCGAACCGCCGTCCCTGCAGAATTTCCTCGCCTGGTTGGCGGCCAGCGACGCGGAGATCAAGCGCGAGCTGGAACAGGGCGGCGGCACCGTGCGGATCATGACCGTCCACGGCTCCAAGGGCTTGCAGGCGCCGATCGTCTTCCTGCCCGACACGCTGGGCAGCCCGACGCAGAGCCCACCGATCCTGTGGCCGGACGACGACTGCCCGGTGCCGCTGTTCGCCGCCCGCCGGTCCCAGGAGGATGCGCTGTGCGCCGAGGCGCGGGCGCGGGCCAACCGGCGGCGCGACCAGGAATACCGCCGGCTGCTCTATGTCGCGCTGACGCGGGCGGAGGACCGGCTCTACATCTGCGGCCACCAGGGCAAGCGCGAGCCGTCCGACGATTGCTGGTACCGGCTGGTCGAGGAGGCGATGCGCGACAACGGCGTGCCGCATCCCTTCGA
This sequence comes from Azospirillum sp. TSO5, assembly GCF_003116065.1. Taxonomy (NCBI): domain Bacteria; kingdom Pseudomonadati; phylum Pseudomonadota; class Alphaproteobacteria; order Rhodospirillales; family Azospirillaceae; genus Azospirillum; species Azospirillum sp. TSO5. The sequence continues at coordinate 42,006 of NZ_LGQY01000060.1, forward strand.
CTTCACCGGCCTCTGTCCCGACGGCTGGACCGGCGACGGCTGGCGGCTGATCGGCCCCCAGACCGCCGTGGTGCCGCGCCATGTCGAGACGGAAGAAAGCGCGTCCGCCGAGCCGCCGCCGCCCTGGATCGGCGAACCGGCGCCGGGCGAGCCGGAGCCGTCACGCCCCCTGACTCCCTCCCGGCCGGACGGCGAGGAGCCGGCGGTGCGCTCTCCGCTTGGCAACGACGATGGCCAGCGCTTCCGCCGCGGCCTGCTGGTGCACCGGCTGTTGCAGACGCTGCCCAATCTGGCCGAGGAGGCGCGGGAGGCCGCCTGCCGCCGCTTCCTCGCCCGCCCGGCGCACAAGCTGACGCCGGAGCAGCAGGACGCCATCGCGCGCGAGACGCTGGCGGTGCTGAGCCATGCGGAGTTCGCGCATCTGTTCGGCCCGGACTCGCGGGCGGAGGTGCCGCTGGTCGGCGTGGTGGCGCTGGGCGACGGCAGCCGGGCGCTGGCCGGCCGCATCGACCGGCTGGCGCTGACCGGCGATACGGTGTGGATCGTCGACTATAAGACCAATCGGCCGCCGCCACGGGATCTGGAAGACGTGCCAATGGTTTACCGGCGCCAGATGGCGGCCTACCGCGAGGCGTTGCGCGCCGTTTACCCAGGACGCCGGGTGCGTTGCGTGCTGTTGTGGACCGACGGCCCCTACACCATGGAGTTGCCGCCCTCGGTGCTGGACGCCGCGGCGGCCGGACTGGCACCAAGGGTGGGATGAGGAGCGGCCGGCGGCTCACCCGAAAGATGGGGTGACTTGACCGGCCGGGCGCCTCCGCCCTACATTTTGCTCAATTCCACTGACGGGGCGATGGCCGCCGGCCTTCCACAACCGGTCCGCGGCGCTTCCGAATCCAGGCAAGAGGTCACATGAGCACCACCATCAAGGTTACCGACGACAGCTTCGAGCAGGACGTCCTGAAGGCCACCGGCCCGGTCCTGGTCGATTTCTGGGCGGAATGGTGCGGCCCCTGCAAGATGATCGCCCCGGCGCTCGACGAGCTGGCCGGCGAGTATGACGGCAAGGTCACCGTCGCCAAGCTGAACATCGACGAGAACCCGGACACCCCGACCAAGTACGGCGTGCGCGGCATCCCGACGCTGATGCTGTTCAAGGGCGGCAGCGTCGCCGCCACCAAGATCGGCGCCCTGCCCAAGGGTGCGCTGTTCCAGTGGGTCGACTCGGCGCTGTAAGCGGCCCAACCGGTCCGGATACAGGTCCAGCTTAAGGGAAAGCCCCGCCCGCGGTCGCCGCGGCGGGGCTTTTTCGTTTGTCCGGTCAGGTGCCGAGGAATTCCAGAAGCTCCCGCGCCAGCTCTTCGGGCGCCTCCTCCGCCATGTGGTGGCCGCACTCCAGGCCGCGCCCGCGCAGGTCCGGCGCCCAGGGCCGCCAGACCGCCAGAACGTCGCCGTAAAGCTCCTCCAGATCGTCCCGCAGCGACCATAAGGCCAGCACCGGACAGCTCAGCCGCCGGCCGGCCGCGCGATCGGCCGCATCATGGTCGCGGTCGATGCCCAGCCCGGCGCGATAATCCTCCAGCATGCCATGCACGGTGGCCGGATCATGGATGGCCGCGCGGAAATCACGGTAGGCCTCCTCCCCCATCGCCTCCGCCGAGCCGCCGTACCAGGCGTCGGGATCGGCCAGGATGGCGCGCTCCGGCTTGTCCGGCTGGGCGAAGAAGAACCAGTGCCACCATGCCCGGGCGAAGCGGGCATCGCACCGCTCCAGGGCTTCCAGGATCGGCACGCCATCGAGCAGGGCGAGACGGGTGACGGCGGCGGGATGGTCCATTGCCAGACGGAAGGCGGTGTAGGAGCCGCGGTCGTGGCCGACCACGGCGAAGCGCTCGAAACCGAGGTGCCGCATCAGGGCGAGGCAATCCAGCGCCTTGGCCCGTTTGGCGGAGTTGGCATGGTCGGGCCGGTCCGCCGGCTTCGACGACTGGCCGAATCCCCGCAGATCGGGGCAGACCACGCTGTGGGATGCCGCCAGCAGCGGCGCCACCCGGTGCCAGGTCGCATGGGTGCGCGGATGGCCGTGGAGCAGCAGGACCGGACTGCCCTGCCCGCCATGCCGGACCCGCAGGGTCGCGTCCGGCAGCTCGATGGTCTCCAGCGTGAATCCTTCGAACATCATGCCCTCCCCGGCTGTGCCTGGGAGAACCGCGACACGGGCGGCGGGGTTCCTCCCGCGGGCATAGTTGGACGGCGGAAGCCGGACGGCAAAACGGGCCGCCGGAAGGACTCCGGCGGCCCGTGTCTGCATCGGATAAGCCTTGAGGCCACCCGTCGTTCAGCGGACGCCCCTTACCAGGGAGACCTCCTATCAGGGAGACTTTGGCTTCGCCGTATCCTTCCCCGCGTCCTTGCCTTTACCACCGGCAAGCTCCGCCGTCCGGGCGAGGTTGTCGGCGGCGGCGCGGCCCCATTCGCTGTCGGGGGAGACGCGGCGGGTCAGCGACCAGTCATCGCGTGCCGCCGGCAGGTTGCCGCCCAGCGCCTTGACGTTGCCGCGCAGCAGGATCGCCTCCGGATCGCCGGGTTTCAGCTCCAGCGCATGGTCGATGTCGGCCAGCGCCTGCCGGTAGTTGGACAGCGCCTTATTGGCGGTCGCGCGGTAGAGATAGGCATCCGCCCGACGGGGATCGCGGGCCAGCGCGGCGTCGAGGTCGGTGATGGCGTCCCAGAAGCGTTCACCCTCGGCGCGGGCGAAGGCGCGGTCGATCAGCAGGTCGATGTCGCCGGGCGTCTTGTCGAGCGCCGCGCTGTAGAGCCGCTCCGCCTTCCCCTGGTCGCCGGCGCGCAGCCATGCCCAGCCGGCCCGGCCGAGCAGCGAGGCGGCGGCCCTGGGGTCGTCCTTGCCCAGCGTCGGCACCAGCGCCTCCATCTGGGTTCCGGCCGCCTTGAACTCGCCGGCATGGAATTGCGCCAGCGCGTAGCAGAGCTTGGCGAAGTCGCCGCCGCCCTGCTCCTGCCAGCGCTTGGCGTCGGCCTTGGCGCCGTCGGGATTGGCCTCCGCCTTGGCGGCGCAGGCCTGGAGTTCGCGGTTGCGGTCGAGGCCGGAGGACGGCCCGGAGGAGGCCGCCTGCGCGGCCGGCGAGGGCGCCGGCAGGACGGCGAGAAGCCCCAGCGCGAGGGCGGCGGAAAGGTAAAGATTGCGTCGGGTCATGGTGCCTTTACACTCCGCCATCGCCGGGCAGGGTGCAAGCCCCCCACACCAATTCGGTGGCCAAGCCCGGCGTTACACCGTTTACCGCCCCAACCGGAACGCCCGCGATGACCGATCCCCGCCTGTTCGTCTTCGGCCCCGGCTATACCGCCCGCGTCTTCGCCGACCGGCTGCGCGCCGAGGGATGGCGCATCGCCGCCACCTGCCGCAGCGAGGAAAAGAAAGCGGAGTTGGAGGCCCACGGCATCGAGCCTTTCCTGTTCGACCGCGGCCGGCCGCTGGCCGATGCCAAGGCGGCGCTGGCCGGCACCACCCATCTGCTGGTCAGCATTCCGCCCGACGGCAAGGGCGACCCGGTGCTGGACCAGCATGCCCGCGATCTGGCCGACCTGCGCACCCTGGACTGGGCCGGCTATCTGTCCACCACCGGCGTCTATGGCGACACCGGCGGCGAGTGGGTCAGCGAGGCGTCCTGGCTGAAGCCGACCGGCGAGCGGCAGAAGCGGCGGGTGGAGGCCGAGCGAGGCTGGCTGAACCTCTACCGCCAGTATGGGGTGCCGATGCATCTGTTCCGGCTGGCCGGAATCTACGGTCCCGGCCGCAGCGCCATCGATTCCGTGCGCGACGGCATCGCCAAGCGGGTGGACAAGCCGGGTCAGGTCTTCTGCCGTATTCATGTCGACGACATCGCCAACACGCTGCGCGCGTCGATGGCGCGGCCGACGCTGGGCGCCATCTACAACGTCGCCGACGATTTGCCCAGCCCGTCGCACGAGGTGGTGGAATATGCCTGCCGCCTGCTGGGGGTGGAGCCGCCGCCGCTGGTGCCCTTCGATCAGGCGGAAATGTCGCCGATGGCCGCCAGCTTCTACGCCGATTGCCGCCGGGTGAAGAATGACCGCATCAAGCGCCAGCTTGGCGTCACCCTGACCTATCCCGACTACCGCGCCGGGTTGGAGGCGCAGTTGGCGGCCGGGCTTTAGTCGAAGACTCGGGCAAAAGGTAAACCTGAGATTACAAAGCAATTGCCTGTCATATTCCGATAATCATAAAATCCGGCCGAAGACACGCATGGAAATAGCAAAGGTTATTTAATAATCTCCCGGGATCATGAGCGTCCAGGCGACGACGATCCTGCGAGGTGTTGGGCGCATGAGCAGCACGCCGACGGTCACGACCTCCCTCCCCTCCGCCGGTCTTCCGGCGGCCAGGGACATGGCGGCCAGGGACATGATGGATGCCACCGCCTTCCGCCGCCAGATGGACGAGGTCGTCGCCCGCATCCCCATGCACGCCATCCGATCCGTGCTGGACGCGGTGGAAGGGGCGCCCAGCCCGAACGGCGAGCGGGCGCGGCATCTGCGCGACGCGCTGGTCGACCATTTCAACCGGCTGCGGCCGATGAAGGCGCGGCGGCTGTTCACCAGCCTGTTCGAACCCTTCCTGGTCGACGACCCGATCCTCTACCGCTCGCCGGAGTCGGTGCCGGCGCTGATCCAGCGGGTGGACATGGGCGGCATCTGGACGGCGCTGACCCGTTATGCCTTTCCGGGCCTTGCGGCGGAGGTGCAGAGCCGGCTGGACGCGATGGCGCGCGAGGCGATGCTGGACGCCGTGCTGGCCAGCCCCGACGCGATGGTGATGCGCGAGCTGATGCGGAAAGAGGCGCTGGACTTCCTCTACACCATGGTCGGCGACCGCAAGCTGACCGACCGTTTCCTGGCGCTGGCGAACGAGGAAGCGCACCACGACGCCCGGCTGCGCACCCAGTATCTCGGCCGCAAGGCGCCGATCGACAGCGACCTGCTGGGCTTCGTCCGCGCCCTGCTGGAGCACAACGAGGTGCTGGTGCCGCTGACCGAGCGGATGCGCCGCGACATTGAAGACATGCAGGGCGCCGGCGATCCCCGGTCCGCCGAGGTGGACTGCCAGTCGGCGCTGATGGTCGGCTTCGTCCGCCGGGTGCGCGATCTCGGCCTGCCCTTCCGCGACCAGTCGCAGGTGCTGGCCTGGTTCGCCCCGCTCTACGGGCTGAACGTCAAGCGGCGCTACGACGTGTTCCTGCGCCATGTCCGCGAGCATGGTGGCCCGGCAGTGCGCGAGTCGCACCCGCTTTTGCGCGCCCTGCTCTGCCACTTCAACGCCGCCTGCACCACCATCCGCGAGGTGGTGGACGGCATGTTCGGCGATATGGACATCCAGGACGGCGGGGTCCTGTCGGCCCCCGCCCCGACCCGCGCCCTGCTGCACGAGGCGGTGGAGCGCTTCGACCGGGCGCTGACGGCGCTGTCCGGCACCGGCTTCCTCGCCAGCCGCTCCACCGGCCCGGCGCTGCGGGCGGAGCTGGCGGCGGTCAGCCGCGAGTTGACCGGCACGGTGATGCCGGCGCTGGCCGCGCGGCTGCAGGCGGCGATGAACGCCCGCCACGCCCCGGTGCCCGACCATGAGGACATCGTCTGGCTGCTGGAGCTGGTCTGGCGCTGGGGCCGCTATCTCGGCAATGCCGGCTACGCCAACCCGGAGCTGAAGTCGCTGCGCCTCTATGCGGTGGAGACCGGCCGCCTCGCCTTCATCCAGGCGATGAAGGCCGAACCGCAGGAGAAGCCGGCCCACCGCATGGCGCACATGCTGCGCATCCGCCGGCTGATGGCGGCGATGGGCGAGACGGTGGACGGCTGGATCAGTCCGGTCAGCCAGGGCTTGCACCGGGTCGTCTTCCGCTATCTGGAGGATGTCGAGAAGATCGCCGACGACGAATGGGCGGTCATCGACGCCTTCGTCGCCAGCGTCCGCAGCGAACTGAGCCGGTCGCGCAACTGGCAGAGCGCGGATTTCGTCGACATTCTGCGACTGCATGAGGGAAGGCGGCGGGGGGAGGGGTGAGCCCCCTCGACCGATGGCCTTGGCCGCAACAATTTGGTTCGACGCAACCATCGATGTGGTATGATGCGCGCCCGCTCGGGGCGGGACGGCCGGACAACGGCCCGCAACCCCGGTGGTTCCGCTTTTCAGTCACTCCTCCCGCCGAGACGACGCCAGCATGAACATCACCATCGAACGCGCCGCCCTTCTCCGTTCCCTGGGTCACGTGCAGAGTGTGGTCGAGCGGCGGAACACCATTCCGATCCTGTCCAACGTCCTGCTGCGCGCGGGCGACGGCGAACTGTCGCTGGCCGCCACCGACATGGATCTGGAGATCGTCGAGACCGTCCCGGCGACGGTCGGCCGTCCCGGCGGCACCACCGCCCCGGCCCACACCCTGTTCGACATCGTCCGCAAGCTGCCCGACGGCAGCCAGGTGGAGCTGGACATCGGCGGCGACGGCACGATCCTGACGCTGCGCGCCGGCCGCTCGCAGTTCAAGCTGTCCTGCCTGCCGGTGGAGGATTTCCCGCAGCTGTCCAGCGGCGAGCTGAAGCACAATTTCTCGGTCGCCGCCGCCGACCTGCGCGGGCTGATCGACCGCACCCGCTTCGCGATCTCCACCGAGGAGACGCGCTATTACCTGAACGGCATCTACCTGCACGCCGCCAAGAGCAAGATGGGCAGCCTGGAGACGCCGGTGCTGCGCGCCGTCGCCACCGACGGCCACCGGCTGGCGCGGGTCGAAATGCCGCTGCCGGACGGGGCCGAGGGCATCCCCGGCGTCATCATCCCGCGCAAGACCGTCACCGAGATCCGCAAGCTGGTCGACGAGGCCGCCGACCGCATCGAGCTGTCGCTGTCCGACAACAAGATCCGCTTCGGCTTCGACAGCGTCGTCGTCACCTCCAAGCTGATCGACGGCACCTTCCCCGACTATGAGCGGGTGATCCCGGTCGGCAACGACAAGGTGATGGAGGTGGACGCCAAGCTGTTCGCCGCCGCCGTCGACCGCGTCGCCACCATCTCCACCGAGAAGAGCCGGGCGGTGAAGCTGTCGCTCGTCCGCGGCGCGCTGACCCTGTCGGCCACCAGCCCGGAATCGGGCAGCGCCACCGAGGAGCTGGAGGTCAATTACGCCGAGTCCCCGCTGGAAATCGGCTTCAACTCTCGCTATCTGCTGGACATCACGCAGCAGATCGAGGGCGAGGGCGCCCAGTTCACGCTGGCCGACGCCGCGTCGCCGACCATCATCCGCGACGTCGCCGACTCCACCGCGCTCTATGTCCTGATGCCGATGCGTGTGTGATGGGGCTGCGGGGATCGTCCCCGCCCCAGGCGGAACGGACCAGTTGCAGCACACGGCAGTTTCGATGAGCGGCGGCACCCCGGTGTCCGCCCAAACCCAGGCTTTGGCCCCCGCTTTGGCGGTACGGCGGATGACGCTGACGCGCTTCCGCGGCTATGACTCCGCGCGGCTGGAGCCCGACCGCCGGCCCGTCGCCCTGATCGGCCCGAACGGGGCCGGCAAGACCAATTTGCTGGAGGCCGTCAGCTTCCTCGCCCCCGGCCGCGGCATCCGCGGCGCCCGGCTGGCCGAGGTGGAACGGCTGGGATCGCCCCCCGGCGCCGGCTGGGCGGTGGCGGCCATGCTCGACACCCCGATGGGTCCGGTGGAGATCGGCACCGGCCGCGAGCCCCATGACGGCAATCGAACCTCCGACCGCGACCGCCGGCTGGTCCGCATCGACGGCCATCCGGCCAAGGGCCAGACCGCGCTGGCCGACCATGTCGCCATGGTCTGGCTGACGCCGCAGATGGATCGCCTGTTCCTCGAAGGATCGAGCGGACGGCGCCGCTTCCTCGACCGGCTGGTCTTCGGCTTCGATCCGGCCCATGCCGGGCGGCTGTCCCGCTATGAGCATGCGCTGCGCGAGCGCGCCCGGCTGCTGCGCGACGGCCGCTTCGACGAGGGCTGGCTCGGCGCGTTGGAAGATCAGATGGCGACCACCGGCATCGCCGTCGCCGCGGCGCGGCGCGAGGTGGTGCAGCGGCTGCGCGCCGCCTGCGCCCGCTCCGTCGGTCCCTTCCCCGGCGCCGACCTCGCCGTCGCCGGCACGGTGGAGCGCTGGCTGGACGAAGGCCCGGCGCTGGCGGCGGAGGATGCGCTACGCGACAGTCTGCGCATCGGCCGCCGCGCCGATGCCGACGGCGGCGGCGCCACGGTGGGGCCGCACAAGAGCGACCTCGCCGTCCGCCATGCGCCCAAGGACATGCCGGCGGCGCTCTGTTCCACCGGCGAGCAGAAGGCCCTGCTGATCGCCATCGTGCTGGCCAACGCCCGGCTGCTGGCCGCCGAACGCGGCGCGGCGCCCATCCTTCTGCTGGACGAGGTGGCCGCCCATCTCGACCCCGAACGGCGCGCCGCGCTGTTCGGCGAAATCCTGGCATTGGGCGCCCAGGCCTGGATGACCGGCACCGACGAGGGGGTTTTCGACCCGCTCGGGCAGGATGCCCGCCGGTTCCGCATCGAAGACGCCCACATCCGCCCCGGATAGGGGTGGAAATTCGGGCCAAGACCCAAAAAAAAGCCGTGTTCACGCACGCTAAACCGCCGTATCCGCAACCGAATCTGTTATAGTCGACGCATGGCACAGGAAGCACTGAAGAACGACCTCCCGCAGTCGGAGCCCCAGCAGGCGGACTATGGGGCGGAATCGATCACCGTTCTGCGCGGGCTCGATGCCGTGCGCAAACGCCCCGGCATGTACATCGGCGACACCGACGACGGGTCCGGCCTGCACCACATGGTGTACGAGGTGGTCGACAACGCCATCGACGAGGCGTTGGCCGGCTATTGCGACAAGGTCGAGGTCGTGCTGAACGCCGACGGATCGGTCACGGTGCGCGACAACGGCCGCGGCATCCCGACCGACATCCATTCGGAAGAAGGCGTCTCGGCGGCCGAGGTCGTGATGACCCAGCTCCATGCCGGCGGCAAGTTCAACCAGAACAGCTACAAGGTCTCCGGCGGCCTGCACGGCGTCGGCGTCTCGGTGGTGAACGCCCTGTCCGAGACGCTGGATCTGCGCATCTGGCGCGGCGGCCGGACCTGGAGCATGCGCTTCCGCCACGGCAACGCCGAGGCGCCGCTGGCCGACGTCGGCGAGGCGCCGATGGTGCCGGAGAAGGGCAAGCCGCTGTCGGGCACCGAAGTCACCTTCATGCCCTCGGCCGAGACCTTCACCAACATCGAGTTCGATTTCGCCACGCTGGAACACCGGCTGCGCGAACTGGCCTTCCTCAACTCCGGCGTCCGCCTGGTGCTGACCGACGCCCGCGGGGTGGAGCCGAAGGTGCAGAACCTGCATTACGAAGGCGGCCTGGAAGCCTTCGTGAGCTGGCTCGACCGCTCCAAGACGGCGCTGCACAAGCCGGCGATCACGCTGAAGAACGAGCGCCCGACCGAGCATGGCGGCGTGGTGACGGTGGAATGCGCGCTGCAGTGGAACGACAGCTACCACGAGACGACGCTCTGCTTCACCAACAACATCCCGCAGAAGGATGGCGGCACCCATCTCGCCGGCTTCCGCGCGGCGCTGACCCGCGCCATCAACAATTACGCGGCCGAATCCGGCATCGCCAAGAAGGAGAAGGTCGCCCTGTCGGGCGACGACGCCCGTGAAGGCCTGACCTGCGTCCTGTCGGTGAAGGTTCCGGATCCGAAATTCTCCAGCCAGACCAAGGACAAGCTGGTCTCGTCGGAAGTCCGCCCCGTCGTCGAGGCGGTGGTGGGCGAGGCGCTGGCCCAGTATTTCGAGGAGCATCCGGCCGACGCCCGCCGCGTCGTCCAGAAGGTGGTGGAGGCCGCCGCCGCCCGCGAAGCCGCCCGCAAGGCGCGCGAGATGACGCGCAAAAGCTCGCTCAGCATGTCGTCGCTGCCGGGCAAGCTGGCCGACTGCCAGGAGCGCGATCCGGCGCTGTCTGAACTGTTCATCGTCGAGGGCGATTCGGCCGGCGGTTCGGCCAAGCAGGGCCGCTCGCGCCAGTCCCAGGCCATCCTGCCCTTGCGCGGCAAGATCCTGAACGTGGAGCGGGCGCGGCTGGACAAGATGCTGTCGTCGGCGGAGATCGGCACGCTGATCGCGGCGCTGGGCACCGGCATCAGCGACGAGTTCAACGCCGACAAGGCGCGCTACCATAAGATCATCATCATGACCGACGCGGACGTGGACGGCAGCCACATCCGCACCCTGCTGCTGACCTTCTTCTTCCGGCAGATGCCCGACCTGATCGAGCGTGGCTATCTCTACATCGCCCAGCCGCCGCTCTACCGCATCAAGCGCGGCAACGCCAAGGAACGCTACCTGAAGGACGACCGGGCGCTCGAAGAGTATCTGGTCGAGGCGGCGCTGGGCGACCTGTCGGTCCGGCTGTCGGACGGCTCCCTGCTGATCGGCGAACAGCTGTCCGGTCTGGTCGATCAGGCCCGCACCGCGCGGCCGGCGATCGACACGCTGTCGCGCAAGGTCGGCAACGCCATGGTGGTGGAGCAGGCGGCGGTTGCCGGCACCCTGTCCGCCGCGCTGGCCGACGACAAGGCGGCGGCGGAGGCGGCGGCCAAGGCGGTGGCGGAGCGGATGAACGCCCTGGACGCCGACGGCGGCTGGCGCGGCGAGGCGCTGCCCCAGGGCGGCTATGCGGTGATCCGCGCCCGGCGCGGCGTCACCCACCGCCACCTGTTCGACACCGACCTGCTGAAGAGCGGCGAGGCCCGCCGTCTCGACGGGCTGGCAGCCGACCTGAAGCGGGTGTTCGGCACCGCCGGCCAAGCCTTCGAGAAGCAGAAGGAAACCCGCGCCCTGACCGGCCCCGTCGCCCTGTTCGACACGGTGATGGAGCTGGGCCGCCGCGGCATGACCATCCAGCGCTACAAGGGCCTGGGCGAGATGAACCCGGACCAGCTGTGGGAAACCACGCTGGACCCGACCAAGCGCTCGCTGCTGCAGGTCCGCGTCAGCCACGCCGATCAGGCGGAGGAGGTCTTCTCCACCCTGATGGGCGACGTCGTCGAACCGCGCCGCGAGTTCATCCAGGACAACGCGCTGAAGGTGTCGAACCTGGACGTGTGATGCGGGTGGTGTGGTCGGTTCGCTCTCCGTAACCGGGGAGCAAGATGGGGGCGGGGCCGCAAAAGCTCCGCCCTTTCTGTTTGCGCTGCCTCGTCTCAGTTCTTCGACCGCTCGCTCATGGCGGCGTGGCGGCGGCGGATGTCTTCCGGCCAGGAGCTTTTGATGAAGGCGAGAACCGCCCAGATGTCGGCGTCGCTCAGCTTGGCGCCGAACGCAGGCATATCGCTGCTGTAGCCGGGCGGGGCGAAGGCCGCGATGCCCTGCTTGGTGATCTTGAAGAGATCCGCGTCCGGGTGGTGCCACGTATGGCCGGACGCATCGTGAGGCGGCGCGGGCAGACGGCCGTCGGCCTTGCGGCTCTGCCAGTTCGTCTGGCCTTCGAGCCGGGACCCGTGGCACGTCGCGCACTGGTCGGCATACACCACCTTCCCGCGGGCGACCTGCACGGCATCCGCCGGGTCGGCGCTCGCCTTCGGACCGACGAGCATGATCGCGCCGGCCACCGCGACCACGGCGGCCACGGCAAAGCCGATGCCGATCGCCGCCGTTCTGGAAAAACGCATGTTGAACCTCAATGCCAGAGACCGGATGCGCGCCAGCGGGGTCGATGGCCCGGCCGCGCCCAATGGGTGGGGAGCCCGACCATGCGGGCTTCGGAGGTGGGGAACGCCTCGTCGGCCTGCTGAAGCGAGAGCAGGCGCCCGATGCGTTCCTCGATTTCGGGATGGGTGCGCAGCACGGACGGATGCGGATTGCGCCGTCCTGGCCAGAGAATACGCTCCCAGAAGCCGGGATCGTATCGCTGGAGCTTCGCCAAGGCAAATGCCAGCCCCTCCGGGTCGCCGGTCAAGGCGGCGGCATCCAGATCGGCGTCGAACTCCCGAGTGCGCGAGAGCCGCAGCTGAATGAGCGTGTTGATGGGGGGTGCCGCCCAAAGAAGCACGATCAGCGGCCAGTTGACCGTGCCGTGCCGCTCCATCGTCTGCGGCAGGCTCAGGAGCAGAAGGACGGCCCCGGTCGTCGCCATGGCGCTGGTAACCCGGCTGATGATGTCGGCCAAACCCATGGTCCAGAGATCGTGGTTGCGGACATGGCTGATCTCGTGGGCCAGGATCCCCGTCAGTTCGCGCAGGCTCATCGTTCGCAGCAACCCGTCGGTCAGGACGATGGCGCTGCCGCGCGAGGAGCCGACCGTGAAGGCGTTCGGCACCGGAGTCGCCAGATAATGCAACTCGGGAACGCTGGACAGCCCGGCGCGCCGCGCCAGCAGCCGGGTGGCCTGCTGGACCTCGGGAAGGTCGTAAGGGCCGAGGCGCCGGGCTCCGTAGAGCCGCAGGATCGTCCGCGGCGAAACGGTCGGGCTGAACGCCACCGTCGCACCGATGAGGATGGCTGACCAGACGACGCCGAACCATCCGGAGAGCAGCCAGCCGATCGCCGCCACCAGCAGGCCCAGGCTGCCCACCAGCAGGATGGATTGCCCCAGGTTCCGGAGCTTGTGGCGGCGGCGCTGCCGTTCATTGAGACGGACCATCGGCATGCTGCTCGATCCCTGCGTTGACCATGACGACCGTAACGGCTTCCGGGTCTTCGCCCCAACCGCAGCGGCAGGCCCGTGCCGGGTGACTCCTCACATCATTCCCATCGGGCTGGCGAACAGCTGGTCGGCGGCCTTCTTCTGGTCGTCGGTCAGCACGGCATAGAGCGGCTTGGCGGCGGCCTCAATGGCCTTCATGGCGTCGAGCCGGGTCTCCAGGACCTTCTGCCGGACGGCCAGCCGGTCCGGCCACGCCGACGGCATGCCGCCCTTGGTCATCTGCTCGTGCATGGCCTGATGGGCCTTGGCGTTCGACCGCAGGGTGTCGGCGAAGGCGTTCCACTGCGGCGCCTGGGCGTCGGTGATCCCAAGCTCCGCCTTCAGGAAGGCGATGCGGCCCTCGACATGCTCGAACGGCAGGCCCATGGCGCCCATAGCGCTCATGCCACCCTGCTGTCCCATCATCATCTGGCGCATCATGGGCATCATCTGCTCCATCATGCCCGGCCCCATCATGCCTGCACCCATCATGCCCGGCCCCATCATGTTGGATTGGCCGCTCTGCTGACCCATCATGCCGCCCATCATCGGGCGCATCTGGTCCATGTTCATCATCATGCCGGGCATCGCGGGTTGGACGCCCTGGGACGGCTGGGCAGGCGTCGGGGCCGGAGCGGGCTGGGCCTGGGTGGTCGTGGCGCCGGCAGGGTGGTGGGCCTGGTGATCCTGGCCCTGGTCGGGAGTGGCGGCGGTCTGGGCCTGGGCAGCCGACATCATGGCGACGAGCGCAAAGGCCGGAAGCATCTTGCGGGTGAATGACGACATGGCATCCTCCTGATCATCTGGTTCGAGCCATCCCGGCCGGACTCCACGCGGGAGCGCCGGGGACAAAAAGGCCGAGCGCACGAGATCCTTCGGCGTCCTTCGCCGAGCCGAAGCTCAGGTCGGACGCGGACAGACTCGTGGCGTCAGAGGATCAGAGAGGGGGGACGCAGTGCGGGGTCGCTGCCGATGCCTTCGGGCGTGGCCAGGGCAGGCAGATGGTCCGCCCGGTCGATGACTGGAATGAAGGCTGCGACGGCATCGACAGGGAGGGCGCAGTGCATGGTCGCGCACTGGGTGACGCTACAGCAGGCATCGTCACCGCGCACACCAAGGTGCTTGCAGAGATCCCGCTTGTGCTCATGATCTGCCACCGCGGCGACACCATCGCCGTGCGTGTCGACCAGCGCATCCTCATGATGAGCCGGGGAGTGCTGGTGAGGCGGCAGACTGGCGTGGCCCGGCGCGGCATAGACGAGCAGCGTGGCCAGCATCAGCAGGCTCACCACCGCCCTCCTCACCGTCGACCAATCCCCCCGCCACATGGCGATTGCCTTCCTTGCCCGAGGCCGGACGGCATCTGCGCGCCCACCAGCCCCTCCCGCAACCGTAAGACCATTCCCTGGTCCCTGCAACGGCACGTTCGTCTCGACGAGCGGCCGCGTCAGGCGAACATCGACCCTCCAGCGGTGGGAGGGTCAATATCAAAAGCGCTCGATGGCAACACCGGTCGATCGGCGGCGTCGGTTGACGGACATCAATGGCCGTTCCCACAGGGGCGACTATGGTTGTGCCGGCCCGGACTGGATTCGGGTCGTTCAAAGCAATGGTTGGCATGAAGCGGTTGGGCCACATCTTCGCCATTCTGGCGTTCGCCTTCGCGCTCCTGATGGGCGCGGTGGGCGGAGCCGTGGCGAATGTGGGGGCGCATGTGGACATGCCGGCCGGCTCGATGGGTCATCACGGCTCTCATCACACCCCGTCCCCTTCCGCGCCATCACAGAGCCACCACAAGGCCGCCCTCGCCGTCGCGGCGACCTGCTGCCCGGCGGCCGAGGCTCCGGCCCGGCACAGCGTCGCCATCCCGGTGACCATGGTCGAAGCGTCCTGGCACCCGCGGGCCGGCTTCGTCCCGAACGCCCGGAACATCACACCGGACACACCCCCTCCGAAGACCAGCCTCTGATCGGCCGCGCGCTCTGACGCCTGCGTCGGACGCTCGGCCATGCGCCGCCTGACCGGCGGCGTGCGCGAGCGATTCCGACCACGCGATCAGAGGACTCACATCATGCCCGAGAGGCATTTCACGACCCGCCGCGGCTTCATCGCCGCGCTGGGTTTCGGCGCCGTCTCCCTGTACGGCGCCTGGGCAGCCTATGGCGCCGCCCCGCTTCCCTTCGGCGGACACACCGGACACAAGGACGCCGCTCCGGAAGCCGGCGCCCACGGCCATGGCGGCCACGGCGCGACCGAGGGCATGGCGCCCGAGGAGTTCCGCTTCGGGCACGACGTCTTCGTCCGGAAATACGCGCAAAGGGATGGCAGCGTGAACCCGCACGCGGCCGAAGACGCCCCCGCCCATGAGGGCAATGCGCATGGCGGCCATGGTCACGCCGATGCCGGTCACGACCATGCTGCGGCGATGGCGCCCGCCGAGCCGGTCGACGTCTACCTGATGGCGCAGAAATTCGCCTACAGCCCGGACGTCCTCCGGCTCAAGGCCGGTCAAGCCTACCGGTTCCGCATGATGGCGGACGACACCACGCATGGCGCATCGATCCAGCTGGGGTCCGCCGCCCGCATCATCCGCCTGCGGCCGAACGTCGTGACCGAGCAGACGATCACCTTCACCAAGCCGGGCGAGTACCTCCTGTACTGCACCGTCTATTGCGGCCAGGCGCATGACGCCATGCACGGCCGCATCATCGTCGGCTGACCCGGGGAGGACTCACAGCATGAATACCCTCTCGACCTCCGTCGCCCCGGCCGGCACGGCCTCGCGCCTCACGGCTCGGATTGCCGCCCTGCCGTCGGCCGACAAGGCCCTTCTCACGCTGCTGTTCGGTGCCGCCCTGCTGGCGCTCGTGCTGGGGCTGGTTGGCGGCTTCGTGACCGCGCTCGCCCGAGCCGGGGCGCTCACCTTTTTTCCGGATGACGCCTACCGCATCCTGACCCTGCACGGCGTATCCGTGTTCTTCTACTGGCTCTACCTGATCCAGGCGGCGCTGCTGCTGGTGCTGGCGGCGGCGGAGAATCGCCGCGGTCTCGCCCTGCGCCCGTTGGCATGGCTCGGTGCCGCCCTGATGTTGGCGGGCTTCGGCGTCAGCGAATGGATCTCCGCCACCGGCACGCCGCTGCTCTACGACGGCAGCCCCGAACTGGCCGCGGACGACCCGCGCTCCGTCGGCGTCTTCGCGCTCGGCTACCTGCTGCTTTCGGCAGGGCTGGTGGCTTCGGCCATCAGCGGCATCGCGACCGTGCTCCAGCCCCGGTTACGCGGCGAAGCGGACGCGTTCACCTCCATCGGCTTCGCCCTGTTCGCCTGGGCGGGGTTCCTGGTCGTCAGCGCGATCGCCGCAACCAACGCCTTCCTGCCCGGCCTGCTGTGGGCGCTCGGCGCGGGACCGTTCCCGGCCGACCACGGCACCGAATGGCACATCCTGTTCCACAACCTGCACTATCTGCCGCTGATGGCGACCGTGCTGGTGTGGTACGTGCTGAGCGAGCAGCTGACCGGGGTGAAATCCATCCACGGCGCGCGCCTGTCGAAGATCGTCTTCGCCGCCTATCTGGTGTTCGTACCGCCGACCAGCCTCTACCACATGTTCCTGGAGCCGACCCTGTCGGAGAGCTTGCGGGTCGTCGGCTCGCTGCTGTCGCTGTTCGTCTCGGTGCCGACCCTGGCGGCCTTCGCCATCATCGTCTCCTCGCTGGAAGCCAGCGCCCGGGCACGCGGCGCCACCGGCTTCTTCGGCTGGATGCGGGGGCTGCCCTGGCGCAATCCGGCAATGGCCAACATGGGCTGGGCGGTGGTGAACATGATGCTGGGCATCACCTTCGCCTTCGTCCTGATCCAGGAGAAGCTGGCGCCGATGCTGTCGGACACCTTCTTCGTGCCCGGCTATTTCCACTTCTTCGCCGTCGGCGTGCTGACCCAAACCTTCCTGGCCGCGCTGATGGTGATCCTGCCGTCACTCGGCGGAGGCAGCCTGTGGCGCCCGGACCTGCTGCGGCGCATGCCGGCCGTCGTGACGCTCGGCCTGCTGATCTTTGGCGTGGCCGGCATCACCGCCGGGTTCATGGGGGTGCCGCGCCGGGTCTTCGACCTCAGTTACGGCGGCATGGCCCCGGCGGCATGGCCGATGCTGATGGCCCTGGTCGGCGTCGGCGCCACAATCTTCGCCATCGCCATCTCGGTCAGCGTCTACGGCGTCGTCCGCACGCTGCTGTCGCTGCGCCCGTCGATCGAGCAGGCGCCGGTGGTCGACTGGCGGACCGGATCGCGTGGCGTCGGCAAGGCTCCGGCCTGGACCGGGCCGCTGTCTGTCGCGGCGCTGGTCGCCGCCATGTACGTCTTCACCATCGTCGCGTTCCAACTGATCCAGTCGCTGCCGATCATCGCCATCGGCGGCGGGCATGGCCACTGAGCGCAGGAGAACCATCATGAAAATGACCGAAGAGTTCTGGCTCGTTGTCGCCATCGCCGCCGTATGGGCGGTGCTCGCCGCCGTCTACGCCCTGGTGCCGAGCCTCGGGATGCCCGGCTATGTCCGGGTCTGGGGCGGCGGCGCCCTGCTGTTTCTGGGGCTCGCCGCGGTGCTGGTCGCCGTCGGGCGAAAGGCGCACCGGGGCTGAACTGCTGCGGCACGGCGGCTTGCGCCCGGTTGGTCATCGATCCTTTCGGCCGGCATCCTCGATCGTTCCTGAACCGGCGGAGAGCGTCACCACCCCGTCCTCCCGGACAAGCCGCCGCGTGCGCTCCAAGACGGCCAAGGCCCGGTAGATGGCCTCGTGCGTCAGTCCGATCTCGGCGGCGATCTCCGTCCAGGGCCGGTCGAGCCGCAGCATCGGCGGATCGCCCGACACCTGGAGTCGAAGCCACGCCACGACCCGTTCCGGCGCAGACCGGATGTTCCGCAATTCCAGACGGCTGCGCAGGTCGCGGACATGAGCGGCAAGTCCACGGGCCAGCGCAAGCGCAGCCTGTGGGTTGTCCTCCAGGGCGGCGAGCAGGTCCGGCTTCGGGATCACCGTGACCTCGGATGGCGTCTCGGCGACGCCATCGCAGTGGTAGGCCTCCGCCCACAGAGCGGCTTCGGCAAAACTCTCACCGGCGCGGGCAACGTGCAGCGTCACCGACGAACCGTCCTCGAGGTGCCGCACGAGGCGCACCCGGCCCCGGTCGACATGAAAGACC
The DNA here is from genome assembly GCF_003116065.1 of Azospirillum sp. TSO5. Lineage (NCBI taxonomy): Bacteria > Pseudomonadati > Pseudomonadota > Alphaproteobacteria > Rhodospirillales > Azospirillaceae > Azospirillum > Azospirillum sp. TSO5. The sequence goes on from NZ_LGQY01000060.1 coordinate 59,990, forward strand.
GCCACGGTCGGATCGCCCTGGCGGAACAACGCCTCGCCAAGCTTCAGGCATCGGCGATGGAGCCGTTGCGGTTCGACGAGTCCGACCCACGCGCTTGCCCCCAGCTTTCCCAAAACCGCCTCACCCGGAATTCTCCGCTGTATGATTGCAATCATATGGCGTCGCAGGGAGTCCGGCTACCGTCCGAAGAAGTCACCCACCAGGAGGATCCCATGCCGATCCGTACCGCCGTTACCCTTGCCCTTGTCACCGCTGTTGGACTCAGCGTCGGACCTGGCATCGGATTTGGGAACGCAGCGGCTCAGACCGCGATGCCGATGGACCACGCCGCCCATCATGGCACCCAGCACGCCGGCACCGCCATGCCGCCATCCGGCGCGGTCCCGACCATGCCCGGCCAGGATGCCTTCGGCACCATTCAGGAGATCGTCCGCATCCTGGAGGCCGACCCGGCCACCGACTGGTCCCGGGTGGACATCGAGGCGCTGCGCCGGCACCTCGTCGACATGAACGAAGTCACGCTCAACGCGACGGCCGTGGCGACGCCGGTGGACGGCGGAGCCAGCTATGCCGTCACCGGCGACGGGCGGACCCTGGAAGCGATCCGCCGCATGGTCCCGGCGCACGCTCACGAGATCGATGGCACGAACGGCTGGACCGTCAAGGCCGAGCCCCTGCCGAACGGCGTCTCGCTGACCGTCACCGCCGCCGACCCGAAGCAGACGGCCCATATCCGGGGGCTCGGGTTCATCGGCATCATGGCCCAGGGAGGCCACCACCAGATGCACCACCTCGCCATGGCGAGAGGAGAGTTCAGCCACTGACGGCAGAATCACCCCAGTTCAGACCAATGTCCGGGGTGGAGGGCGGCGGCGCGGCGTTGCAGCAGGCGCAGGCGTGGAGCAGCGCACCTTTCGCAGGAAATTATAATGAAACCAGAGAGTGGGCATATAAAACACCCGGCAAAATACCTTTGTTTTCGATTCGGCAGGCCAGGAAATTCACAATCTATTTAAAACATTCATTGCAATTTTCTCAGCGGATCACCATTTGAAATTTACCGAAGCCACTCCAGGCTTGCCTCCTCTTTGCCGAGGATGGTGCATCCGAAGCGTTTTCCTGGCGTGACTCCATCCGGACGGCATGACCACCGATCTTGCCGATCATCCGGCCATCGTCGGAGAACAGCGTCGGAGAGCACCCATGGACGCAGGGACAAGCCTTGCCTTCTTCATTCTGACATCCCGGCCGGGGGAACGGCCATGACATCCCCGCTCCACTCCATCGAGGGGCAATGCCCCCATGGCGCCGATCTGCTGCGCGAGCAGCTGCGCTGGACGAATGCCGAGCGCCGCTGGCATCCGCTGCCTCCCGGCGCGGCGGACGGACGGCTTCCCCCCGCTTTTCCGCCACAGGGCAATGCCGGCCTGCCACGGGGCGCCTTGCTGACCCGTCTCACCATGGCCCGTGCCGCCGGCGCGACCGCCTTCAAGGAGCAGTGATCTCATGAGCCTTTCAGCCCATTACATCGTGTCGTGCCGAACGGACGGCTGGTTCATCCGGTTCGAGGGGGAGCGCTATGGCCCCTTCCCCAGTGGACAGGCCGGCGCGCTGATTGCCGCGGTGCAGGCCGCCAACCAAGCCGGAAAGGACGGCCACGACGCCCGCGTGCTGCTGCGCAAGCCGGATGGCGTCGTCGACGCCGTCTGGGTCTTCGGCACCGACAGCTACCCGTCGCCCTGGGTGACGGATTTGCACCGGATCGCACAACTGCCGCGGCGCGAGCGGGCCCGCACGCCCGTCCCGCCATCCTCCCCGGCACTGGAGGCCACGGCGGCCCAAGTGGCGGTGGGCCAGGCATGACCGGAAGGACGGACGCGGATCAGGCGGTCACCTCGTCGGTCCAGACCTGAAATTCCGTCAGGGTGTTGGGGCCAAAGGTGTGGGTGAGCGGCACGTCGGCGGCGTCGCGTCCCTGCGCGATCAGAATGCGCCCGATCCGGGGAGCGTTGTTCCGCGGGTCGAAGACATGCCAGCGACCGCCCAGATACACCTCCATCCAGGCGGCGAAATCCATCGGCGCATAGGGCGGCGGCTCGCCGATGTCGCTGATGTAGCCGGTGCAGTAGCGCGCGGGAATGTTCATGGCGCGGCAGAAGGCGATGGCGAGATGTGCGTAGTCGCGGCAGACCCCGCGCTTCTCGGCATAGGTCTGGGCCGCGGTTCGCGTCGGACGGGAATGCTCGTAGCCGAACGTCACATGGCCATGGACGAAGTCGCAAATCGCCTGGACCCGCGCCCAGCCCGGCGGGGTGCCCGCGAACAGCCGCCAAGCCTCCTCCGACAGGACGTCGGTCTCGCAATAGCGGCTTCCCAGCAGAAACAGCAGGGTGTCGGCAGGCAACTCGTCCACGCGGTGCTGCACGGCGCCGTGGTCCGCCGGGTCTTGCGCGCCGCTGTCGCGGATGATGCTGTCGGCACTGATGGTGACGGGGCCGGCGGGCGCGACCAGCCGGCTGCACCAGTTGCCGAAGCTGTCGCGATAGCCCTGGATCGGCGCCGGCACGCTGGTGACGATGTGGTCGGGCCGCTCCAGATCGCCGACGCGCGTGTAATGCACGTTCAGCATCACGATCATCGGTGTGGGGGCGGGAAAGCTGAAATTCAGCCGGTAACCCAGGCGAATGCGCATGAAGGCCCTCCGATGAAAAAGCATGCCGGTGACGGCGCGTGCCGATGTCGACCCGCGGCAGCAAGGGATCGGGGGAAAAGGATGGACGTATGGCGCAAGGCTGCGCTGAAAATCTTCTGAAAAAGCCTATCAGACTTTGCGCGGACTTCTTCACGTTTTGTGATTTTGCTTCACCTCGGATCGCGGCGCGAATGGATTACGCCGGCACCCCGTTGATTGCTCCTTCTATTTCTCAGCCTATTTTTTCGGCAAGAGCGGCCAATAAAAAAGGGCGGCGCCACAACGGCTCCGCCCTTTTTACTTTGCGACAGGCTCGACATGGTCGAGGCGACAGTCCCTCAGATGATCACGCCATGGTCCTTGGCGAAGGTCTTCAGCTTGTCGCGCAGGCTGTGGTCGGCCCCGGTGTAGAGCCCGCTCATGTAATCCCGCAGCGCCGCCACCTCGAGCGAGCGCAGCATGGTCTTCACCGGGCCGACCGACGGCGGCGACATCGACAAAGTGCGGAAGCCGACGCCGATCAGCGCCATGGCGTCGAGCGGCCGGCCGGCCATCTCGCCGCAGATGCTGAGCGACACCTTGTGCCGGGCGCATTCGTCGACCAGCCGGCGCAGCACGCACAGCATCGACGGCGACAGCGGGTCGTAGCGGGTCGAGGTGCGCGGGTTGCCGCGGTCGGCGGCGAACAGATACTGGGTCAGGTCGTTGGAACCGACGGACAGGAAATCCAGCTTGGGCAGCAGCGCCGGGAGTTGCCACAACAGCGACGGCACCTCCAGCATCGTGCCGACGCGCAGGCTGCTGGGCGGCTCGATGCCCTGGGCGGCAAGGCGCTTCAGCTCCAGCTCCAGCAGGCGGCGGGCACCGTCGAACTCCGCGACCTCGGCAATCATCGGGAACATCACCGACAGCGGCCGGCCGGCGGCGGCCTGCAGCAGGGCGCGCAACTGCTGGCGCAGCAGCGACGGGTGGTCGAGCCCGATGCGCACGGCGCGCCAGCCCAGCGCCGGGTTCTCCTCCTCGCCGCCGGTCATGTAGGGCAGCATCTTGTCGCCGCCGACATCCAGCGTGCGGAAGACGATCGGCTTCTCGCCGACCTCGTCCATGATGCGGGAATAGAGGTCGGTCTGCGCCTTCACGTCGGGGTAGGAGGCGCGCACCATGAAGGGGATTTCAGTGCGGTAGAGCCCGACGCCCTCGGCGCCGCTGGCGGTCAGGTGCGGCAGGTCGATCAGCAGGCCGCAGTTCAGATGCATGGAGATCGGCACCCCGTCGCGCGTCACCGACGGGAATTTGCGGATTTCCGCGTACATCTGCTCCTTGCGGTGCTGCAACGCGACCGCTTCGGAGAAGGCCATCTGGATGTCTTCGGCCGGTCGGATGAAGACCGACCCATGGTCGCCGTCGACGATCAGCTGGTCCAGCGGCTCGATCCGGTTCAGCGCGTCGGCCGCCTGCACCACCGGGATGTTCAGCGCGCGGGCGACGATGCAGACATGGCTGGCCGGCGACCCTTCCTCCAGCAGCAGGCCGCGCAGGCGAGAACGGTCGTAATCCAGCAGTTCCGCCGGCCCCATGGAGCGGGCGACCAGGATCATGTCGTCCGGCAGGGTGGCGCCGTCGGTGCCGCTGGTCTTGCCGGCCAGATGTTGCAGCAACCTGTTGGTCAAGTCCTCGAAATCCATCAACCGTTCCCGGATGTAGGGATCGGTCAGATGGCTCATGCGGGCGCGGGTGTCGTTCTGCACCTGCTGCACCGCCGCCTCCGCCGTCAGGCCGACGCGGATCGCCTCGCGGATGCGCGACAGCCAGCCGCGGTCCTCGGCGAACATCCGGTAGGTCTCCAGGATGTCGCGCGGTTCGCTGAGCCCCGCCAGCGACGCCGCTTCCAGCAGGTCGTCAATGGCGCTGTGCATGGTCTGCAGCGCGGTGTTGAAGCGCTCCAGCTCGGCGTCGGCATCCTCCGCCACCATCTGGCGGACGGTCAGCTGCGGCCGGTGGATGACGGCGAGCCCGATGGCCAGCCCGGCGCTCATCGCCGTGCCCGACAGGCGGGCCGGCAACAGCACCGGGTCGCCGGTGGTGGTGACCTCCACCGGATTGACCAGTTCGCTCTGCGCCACCAGCTCGGCGACGACCATGGCGATGGTCTGGAGGGTTTCCACCTCCTCCTCGACATAGCGGCGGCGGTCCTTGTGCTGGATCACCAGCACGCCGCGCACCTTGCTGCCGCGCAGGATCGGCACGCCGGCCAGCGACTGGAACGGGTCCTCCCCCGTCTCCGGGCGGTAGGCGAAACTGGGGTGGGAGGGCGCGTTGTCCAGTGCCACCGGGCGGGCGTGGCCGGCGATGTAGCCGACGATGCCCTCGCCCACGCGCAGACGGGTGTTGTGGACGGCGGTCTTGTTCAGGCCCTCGGTGGAGAACAGCTCCAGCACCTCGCCGGCGCGCATGACGTAGCAGGAACAGACGTCCGCCTTCATCTCCGCCGCGATCAGCGTGACGATCTTGTCCAGCCGGTCCTGACCCGACCCCGACCCGGCCATGATGTCGCGCAGCCGGGCGAGCAGCCGGCGTGACGAGGTGCCGTCGAAACGGACGTCCATTCCCCCCTCCATACCGCCGCCACCGGTTGCCGTGTCGAGGGTGTCGGTCATGTCGCTACAGCGCTCCCACGGGCGGCTCCGCCATCAGGCTCCCCACTCCCGTCAACGATGCCTCATCCATCGCCCGGCGTGCCAGAGCCGATTCCGCCTGGGCGATCAATTCGGCCAGGATGTCGGCCACCGGCTGTTCGCGGGTGACCAGCCCGACGCTCTGCCCGGCCATCAGGGAGCCGTTCTCCACGTCGCCCTCGATCACCGCGCGGCGCAGCGCACCGGCCCAGAAATGCTCGATCTCCAGCATGCCTTCGTCACGGCTCATGACGCCGGAATCGACCCTGGCGATGACGTCGCGCTGGAATTCCATGAAACGCTTGGACGCCTCGTTCGCCAGCGCCCGCACCGGGATGACGGGGAAGCGCGGGTCGATCTGCACCGACGGCTGGGCATCGCGGGCCGACGCCCGGATGAAGGCCTGCTTGAAATTGGGATGGGCCACGCATTCGGTGGCACAGACGAATCGGGTGCCGACCTGCACGCCGGCCGCCCCCAGTTCCAGATAGGAGAGGATCGTCTCGCCCCGTCCAACGCCGCCGGCGACGAACACCGGCACCTCGCGCAGCTCGGGCAGGATTTCCTGGGCCAGCACGGTGGTGGAGACCGGGCCGATATGGCCACCGGCCTCGGTTCCCTCGATCACCAGCGCGTCGGCGCCGTGCTTCGCCAGCCGCCGGCCGGCGGTCAGCGTCGGCGCGAAGGCCATCGCCTTGGCCCCGCCGTCCTTGATGCGGCGCAGGGTGGCGCTGGACGGCAGGCCGCCGGCGACGACCACATGGCCGACGCGCTGCTCGCGGCAGACGTCGATCAACTGGTCCAGCGCCGGGTGCATGTTGATGAGGTTGACGCCGAACGGCTTGTCGGTCAGCGCCCGGGTGCCGGCGATCTCCACCGCCAGCTGGTCCGGCGCCATGGAGCCGCAGGCCAGCACGCCGAAGCCGCCGGCGTTGGAGATGGCGGAGACCAGATGCCGTTCGGACACCCAACTCATGGCTCCGCCCATCACGGCGGTGCGGGTGCCGAGAAACTCCCGGCCCCGTTTCCAGAGCCGGTCGAGCCGGGCCGATGCTGCCGCCGCGTATGATGTGGCGTCGGTCATGGCCGGCCCTCCCCTGCTGTTGCGATCCCCGGCACCCGGGTCGCCACCTGCGCTCAGGCGGCGTCCAGGCCGTAGGCGGTGTGCAGGGCGCGCAGCGCCAGCTCCGCATACTCCTCGGCGATCAGGACCGAAATCTTGATCTCCGAGGTCGAGATGACCTGGATGTTGATGCCCTTGTCGGCCAGCGCCTTGAACATGCGCTGGGCGACGCCGGCATGGCTGCGCATGCCGACGCCGATGACCGACACCTTGACCACGTTGGCATCGGAAATGATGCGCTTGTAGTTCAGGGTGGACTGCGCGTCCTCCAGCACCTTCACGGCGCGGGCCAGATCGGCCTTGCCGACGGTGAAGGTCATGTCGGTGGACTTGCCGTCTTCCGACACGTTCTGGACGATCATGTCGACGTTGACGGCGTTGTCGGTCAGCGGACCGAAGATGGCGGCGGCGACGCCCGGCCGGTCGGCGACGCCGACCAGGGTGATCTTCGCCTCGTCGCGGCTGTAGGCGATGCCGCTAACAACTTCCTTTTCCACGATCTCGTCCTCGTCAACAACCAGGGTTCCGGGAAGCGAACTGCCCGCAGCGGCTTCGAAGCTCGACAGCACCTGCACGCGCACGCGGTGGTTCATCGCCATCTCGACCGAGCGGGTCTGAAGCACCTTGGCCCCCTGCGAGGCCATCTCCAGCATTTCCTCGTAGGTGATCTTGTCGAGCTTGCGCGCCTTGGAGACGATGCGCGGGTCGGTGGTGTAGACGCCGTCGACGTCGGTGTAGATGTCGCAGCGGTCGGCCTTCACCGCCGCCGCCAGCGCCACCGCCGAGGTGTCCGAGCCGCCGCGGCCCAGCGTGGCGATGCGGCCCTGTTCCGACACGCCCTGGAAGCCCGCGACCACGGCGACTTCGCCGGTCTGCAGGGACTTTTCCATCTCGGTGGTGTCGATGGAGACGATGCGCGCCTTGCCGTGCGTGTCGTCGGTGCGGATCGGCACCTGCCAGCCGGCCCAGGAGCGGGCGGGAATGCCGAGCGACTGCAGGGCGATGGCCAGGAGACCGGAGGTCACCTGCTCGCCGCTGGCGACGACCGCGTCATATTCGCGCGCGTCGTGCAGCTTGTCGATGTCGTTGCAGTATTTGACGAGCTGGTTGGTCACGCCGGACATCGCCGACACGACGACGGCGACCTGATGCCCCGCCTTCACCTCTTGCTCGACCTTCCGGGCCACGTTCTTGATGCGGTCGATGTCGCCGACCGACGTGCCTCCGAACTTCAGGACGATCCGCGCCATACCTCACACCATGTCTGGCCGCCCGGTCATGCCATCTGGATCATGCCATCTGGATCATACGGGTCGGCTGAGCGCACCCCCGCTCCACCGTTGCCGGCGCGGGGCGGCGTATCCATACTCCGTCGGTGGAAGCGAGGCAAGTTGCCCGCACCCGTCCCGCCTCACAGTTTACGGATTTTCACCATGACCGCCTCATCCTCCGCCTTCCCGCACGCGTCCGCAACCGCCCCGGCCAGTGGGATCGGCGGTGGAACCGTGGACCCGGAGGATGTCGCCCGCTTCTCCGCCATCGCCGCCGAATGGTGGGATCCGACCGGAAAGTTCAAGCCGCTGCACCGGTTGAACCCGCTGCGCCTGACCTACATCCGCGATGAGGTGTGCAAGCGGCTGGGCCGCGACCCGCTGGCCCCCAACGCGCTGTCGGGCCTGCGCGTCGTCGACATCGGCTGCGGCGGCGGCCTGCTGGCCGAGCCGATCGCGCGGATGGGCGCCACGGTGGTCGGCGTCGATGCGTCGGAGAAGAACATCAAGACCGCCGCCACCCACGCCGCCGAGACCGGCACGACCGTCGACTACCGCGCCACCACCGCCGAGGCTCTGGCCGCCAGCGGCGAGACGTTCGACGTGGTGCTGGCGATGGAGGTGATCGAGCATGTCGCCGACGTGCCCCTGTTCTTGAAGTCGCTGTCCGACCTGCTGGCCCCCGGCGGCGTGCTGTTCCTGGCGACGCTGAACCGTACGCCCAAGTCCTTCGCGCTGGCCATCGTCGGGGCGGAGTACATCCTGCGCTGGCTGCCGCGCGGCACCCACAACTGGCGCCAGTTCCTGCGCCCGTCCGAACTGAACGCCGCCGTACGCACGTACGGGCTGAGCGTACGCGACCTGACCGGCATCACGTACAATCCGCTGAGCGACGAGTTCCGGCTGAACGCGCGCGATCTGGACGTGAACTACATGGGCTGGGCGGAGCGGGGGTGAGGGGCGAGGTTCGACCGGAGCCGACAGCTTTTAAGGTCGACCGTCATTCCCGCGAAGGCGGGAATCCAGCCGTTTCAAGCGCTTGAGCCGGATACCTGGATCCCCGCCTTCGCGGGGATGACAGCCGAGAGAGAGGCGGCTTTAGAAAGCGCTGATTGCCCTCAATCCTCGTACATCGCCTCAAGGGGAATGGTCAGGTCCAGCGCGGCCAGCATGACCGGGCCGTCGCACACCATGTCGGCAGACCAACGGCCACCGTCGCGGCGGTACACCTCCACCAGACGCTCGTTCTGAGAGACCAGGACGATCTCGCGCAGGGATGGAACTTTCTGGTAGTTGGTCCGCTTCTCGCGGCGGTCGATGGCCTCGGTGCTGTCGGACAGCACCTCCACCACCAGGACCGGGTCCTTGACGACATAGGGGGTGTCATCGCCGCCGGCGCAGGTCGCGACGAGGTCGGGGTAGTAGAAGGCGTTCGCCGCCTCGACCCGGACCTTCACGTCATTTGCATAGGCCTGGCATCCGCGGGCGACCTGCCGCAGGGCGACGAACAGGTTCCCGACGATGGTCGCGTGACGGCGGCTCGCCCCGACCATGGCGAAGACCTCGCCGTCGAGATATTCGTGACGGACCTCTGCGACCCGCTCGGCAGCAAGGTAGTCCTGCGGCGTAATCCAAGACTTGCGCGTTACACCTGCCATGGGCTTGGCCCCCGTCAAACAAGTCGGCTCGGCTCAGTGTACCAGCCCCCCACCAATAGGTGCATCCGCCGCCAAAGAAAAAGGGCCGCGCACGATCCCGTGCGGCGGCCCTTTCGGCATGCTGTGCCCCTCACCGGCGGCCCGTCAGTTGGACGGGGTCGGCTCGTGCTGGGTCAGGAGCGCGTACATCGCGTCGCCGGATTCGGCTCCGCGCAGCTTCTCGCACATGGACTGGTCGCGCAGAAGGCGCGAGACGCGGGCGAGCGCCTTCAGATGGTCGGCTCCCGCCTGCTCCGGGGCGAGGAGGAGGAAGATCAGATCGACCGGCTGCTCATCGATCGCGTCGAAATCGATGGGCCGCTCCAGGCGGGCGAAGACGCCATGGACGCGGTCCAGGCTGGACAGCTTGCCGTGCGGGATGGCGATGCCATGGCCCACGCCGGTCGTGCCCAGCCTTTCGCGCTCCAGAAGCACGTCGAAGATCGCCCGCTCGTGCTGACCGGTCAGCTCGGACGCTTTGCGCGCCATCTCCTGCAGGGCCTGCTTCTTGTTGCCGGCCTTCAGGTTCGGGAGGATGGCGTGCGGAGAGATGAGGTCGAGCATGGACGCTTCTTGACCAGGGAGACGGGTCGGCGCCGTCAGGCGCCGGCCTTCTCCGCCGGATCGACCCAGCCGATGTTCCCGTCGGCGCGGCGGTAGACCATGTTCAGGCGGCCATGCGCACCGTTGTGGAACATCAGGGCGGGGGCCTGCGCCAGTTCAAGGCGCATCACCGCCTCGCTGACCGACAGGGTGGCGATGCTCGTCTCCATCTCGGCGACGACCATCGGGTTGGCGACGCCGTCGCCGGCAGCCTCGGCCTCGTCGTGATGCTCCTCGGTCTCGGCTTCCAGCACGCGGTAGCTGGCCGGGACGGCGGCGCCGTTCTCGACGGCGTGGTGGTCGCGCAGGCGGCGCTTGTAGCGGCGCAGGCGCTTGGCCAGCTTCTCGCAGGCGATGTCGAAGGCCGGGTAGGGTTCGGTGGCGTCGCCGGCACTCTGCAGGACGATGCCGCGGCCCACATGGACCTGGATGTCGGCCTTGTAGAGATGCGCGTCCTTGGTCAGGACGACATTCGCCTCGATCGGCTTGTCGAAGTACTTGCCGACCACGGCGTTCAGGCTATCGGCCACATGGGTGCGCAGAGCGTCGCCCACATCGAGCTGCTTGCCTTTGACGGAGAGTTGCATGGTGGAACGTTTCCAATATTGGTCCGCTGGGGACGGTGTAGACACGACGTTCGAAGATGCCGGGTTCGAAGATGCTGGTCCGCCGCTTGCGGGCCGGGACGATAAGCAAGGGTCACCGGACTGTCAATCGAGCCCTCCCCCGCCCGACCCGCCTACATGCGTGACATCTTGGCACGTCGTCGCTGCACCGATGACGGTATTTTCATAGCTTCACGATACTTCGCGACCGTCCGCCGCGCAATGTCGATCCCTTCCGCACGGAGAATCTCCACCAGTTTGTCGTCGGACAGCACGTCGTCCGGCTTTTCCGCATCGATCATGGTCTTGATGCGGTGCCGAACCGCTTCCGCGGAATGGGAAGCCTGGCCGTCCGCACCCTGGATGGCGGAAGTGAAGAAGTATTTCAGCTCGAAGACGCCGCGCGGCGTCGCCATGAACTTGTTGGTGGTGACGCGGCTGACGGTGCTCTCATGCATGCCGATGGCTTCGGCAATATCGCGCAGGATCAGCGGCCGCAGGTGCGAAACACCATGGATGAAGAAGGCGTCCTGCTGGCGGATGATCTCGCTCGCCACCTTCAGGATGGTGGTGGCGCGCTGGTGCAGTGACTTCACCAGCCAGTTCGCCGACTGGAAGCGTTCGGAGATGTATTCCTTGTCGGCCTTGTTGCGGGCACTGTCGGAGATGCGGGCGAAATAGCGGTGGTTGACCAGCACGCGCGGCAGCGTGTCCGGGTTCAGGTCGATCAGCCAGCCGCCGCCGGGGTTGGCGCGCATCAGGATGTCGGGGGTGACCAGCTGGGCCGGGGTGTGGTCGAAGGCCAGCGCCGGCTTCGGGTTCAGCTTGCGGATGTCGACGACCATGTCGGCGACGTCCTCGGCGTCAACACCGCAGACCTTCATGATGGCCGGCAGGTTGCGCGCGGCCAGAAGCTCCAGATTGTCGAGCAGGGCCGCCATCGCCGGGTCGAGCCGGTTCTTTTCGCGCAGCTGGATCGCCAGGCATTCCTTCAGCGACCGGGCGAAGATGCCGGGCGGGTCGAAGCGCTGGCAGGCGGCGAGCACCCGCTCCACCCGCTCCACGTCGCAGCCCAGCTGTTCGGCCATCGCCTGGGCGTCGAAGCCGACCAGCCAGCCGGCCTCGTCCAGCATGTCGATCAGGGCCAGCCCGATCAGCTGGTCGCCGAGGTCGGGCAGGTCGATCTTCAGCTGTTCGGTCAGATGGTCGCGCAGATTCTTTTCGCTGGTCAGCGTTGCTTCGAGGTTGCTGTCGTCATCGTCGAAGCTGCTGCGGCCGCCACGCTCGCCATAGGACCCGTAGACCTCGCTGCCGCCGTCCGAGCCGTCGGAAAAGCGGTCGTCGCCATAGACATTCTCAAAGTCGGTGTCGAGCGGCGCCTCCGACGAGGAGGCCATCGTGTCCGACGAGGTCATCTCCACGGTGTCGCGGGTGCGCCCGTCGCTCGGCGCCAGTGCCGGCCCGTCGTCGCGGCCATTCAGTCCGTCGACGCTGAGGCCGTTCGCCTCCATGCCGCCGGGGCCGTCCAGCCCGCCCGGCGCCTCGCCACCGGCACCGTCGCCGACAACGGGGTCGCTGCCGCCGTCGCTCGGGCCGCTGTCACGCTCCAGCAGCGGGTTCTGCTCGATCTCGCGGTCGACGAAGTCCGACAGTTCGATGTTCGACAGCTGCAGCAGCTTGATGGCCTGCTGCAACTGCGGCGTCATCACCAGTGTCTGGGCTTGTCGAAGGTCGAGACGTTGAGCAAGCGCCATGGCTGTGGAACCGGGACCAGTGGGAACGGAGGGCTACAGACTGAACCGGTCGCCGAGATAGACCCGGCGCACGCCCTCGTGCGCCACGATCTCGTCCGGCCGTCCCTCCATTAGTACCACACCATCGTGCAAAATGTATGCCCGATCGACGAGGTCGAGCGTTTCACGCACGTTGTGGTCGGTGATCAGCACGCCGATGCCGCGGTCGCGCAGGTGGCCGACCAGCTCGCGGATGTCGTTCACGGCGATGGGGTCGATGCCCGCCAGCGGTTCGTCCAGCAGGATGAAGTGCGGCTGGCCGGCCAGCGCGCGGGCGATCTCCACGCGCCGCCGCTCGCCGCCGGACAGCGCCAGGGCGGGGGAGCGGCGGAGATGCGTGACCGAGAATTCGGCCAGCAGCTCGTCCAGCATCGCCTCGCGCGCGTCGCGGTCGCTCTCCACCACCTCCAGCACGGAGCGGATGTTGTTCTCCACCGTCATGCCGCGGAAGATCGAGGCCTCCTGCGGCAGATAGCCGATGCCGAGCCGGGCGCGGCGGTACATCGGCAGCGCGGTGATGTCCTGACCGTCCAGCGTGATCGTGCCGGAGTCGGCGGCGATCAGGCCGGTGATCATGTAGAAGCAGGTGGTCTTGCCGGCGCCGTTGGGGCCGAGCAGCCCGACCGCCTCGCCGCGCTGGACGCTGATGGAGACGTCGCGCACCACCGGCCGCTTCTTGAACGACTTGCCGAGATGCTGCGCCACCAGCCCTTCGGTCGGGGCGGATGCCGTGGGGCTGCTGCCGGCGGGTGCGGCGCCGGGTCCGTTCGCGGTCAGCACGGTCACGGCTTCTTGCCCGCGGCGGCGCTCTTGCCGCCCTCATTTTTTTCGCCGGGAATCAGCAGGCCGCTGACTCGGCCGCCGGCATCGCGGCCGGCGATGACGCGGTTGATCTTGGTGTTCATGTTCATCTCGGCGGCTTCGCCGTTCAGCTGGTTGTCGCCGCGGGTGATCTTGACGTTGCCCATCAGCACCGCGACGTTGTCGGCGACGGAATAGACCAGCTTGTCGGCCAGCGCCACGTCGGTCGGGGTGGTGACGACGATGTTGCCGGATCCGTCGATCCGCTCCATCTGGGTGGTGCCGTCGGGCATCTTCTTCAGCCGGCCGATCAGCACGTCGGCGCGCAGCCGGTCGTTGCCGCGCACCGCCACCGCGTCGCCGCGTGCCACCGTCAGGTCCTGCGCCTCGTAATATTCCAGGCTGTCGCGGGCGGTGACCACGTCCTTGGTGGTGACCAGCTTCAGGTCCTTGCCGGTGACGACGGCCACCTGCTTGTCGACGTCATAGACGGCATGGTCGCCGAACACCTGCTGGGTCGGGCTGACGATGCGGACATTGCCGTCGGCCACCAGCTGGAACACCTCGTTCCCCTTGCCGGGCACCTCGCGGTAATAGGCGGTCAGCACGTCGGCGAAGACGGTCGAGTCGTTGCGCTTGGCCGACGCGTTGCCGCGCGCCACATAGGCGCGGACGTCCTGGTGCCATTCGATCGCCTGATCGGCGTTGATCTCCACCGGCTGCTTGCCGCCCATGCCGGGCAGCCCCTGGGCGAAGGCCTGCCCCGGAACCAGAGGTAGGAAAGAGAAAAACCCGCCGGCCAGGATGGCCGACAGGGTCAGGGCAATACGAAATGGGGCGGTACGGAATGGCGACCGTTTGGACGTCACGGCTTCTTGCTCCCGGGGCGCTCGGCGGCCTGGACCTCGGCCTTCGACTGGTTGAGGAAGACGACGTTCTTGCCGCGGTCCGTCATGCGGAAGCCCTTGGCGTTGATCTCGCCCTGCGGACCCTGGCCGGTCACCGCCTGCTCGCCCCAGGCGTTGCCCTTGCGGATGTCGGCCTCGGCCTCGTTGGTGGTGAACTCGTTGCCATCGTCGCGCAGGACATGGACGTTGCCGCGCATCAGCAGGATGCCGGTGCTCTGGTTGTACCAGCCCTTGTCGGAGCGCATCGTCACCCAGGTGCCGGTGCTCTCGGTCATCTCCGCCTGCGGTTCGTCCAGCAGAACGATGTCGGGCTGGTCGGCCGACTTGTCGGCCTTGGCCGCCACCAGCGAGAAGGGCTGGTTGTGTTCGTCCAGGCTGAAATAGCGCGGCTTCAGCATCTCGCTCTGCCCGGCGTCGGCGGAGACGCGCGGCGTCGGCGGGCTGTTCAGCGACGGCCAGGCGGCCAGCAGAGCCACCATCGCCAGCGCCGCCGCCGGCAGCACGAACTTCATGGCCGAGACGAAGCGGCTGTAGACCCGGCTGACCGGACGGGTGTCGCGCCGCCGGTGCGCCCGCAGAACCGCCGGCGGCTCCGCCAGGGCGTGAACCGGGGCGGGCTTGACCCCACCCTGCCCGCCGGCGGTCGGGGCGGGTGCGGTGCGGCCGGCTGCTGTACGGTCGGGGCTGCGCAGGTCGTCCAGGCTCAACTCTTCGTCCCTCCGGCTCGGCGCTTGGCTTCCATGATGGGTAGGAACGGCGTCAGGCGGCGCCGGCGCGCAGGACATCGTGGATGTGCACGATGCCGAGCGGCCGGTCTGCCTCGATCACGAACAGGGTGGTGATCTTCTTGTCGTTCATCTCGCGCAGCGCTTCGACGATCAACGCCTTCGGGCGGATGGTCTTGGGCCGCGGCGACATGATGCTGTCCGCGCGTTCCGCCAGAAGCTCCGGCGTCAGATGACGGCGCAGGTCGCCGTCGGTGATGATCCCGACCAGCGCCCCGGCTTCGTCGGTCACCCCGACGCAGCCCAGCCGCTTGGCCGTCATCTCGAAGATGACGTCGGACAGCGGCGAGTCAAGGCGGCACAGGGGCAAATCATCGCCCTTGTGCATGATGTCAGTGACCTTCAGCAATGCGCGGCCCAACTGGCCGCCGGGGTGGAACTCGCGGAAATCGGCGGCGGAGAAGCCGCGCCGCTCCAGCAGGGCCACCGCCAGCGCGTCGCCCAGCGCCAGCATCATCGTGGTGGAGGTGGTGGGCGCCAGCCCCAGCGGGCAGGCTTCCGGCTCCGGCGGGACCACCAGCGCCACGTCCGACTGTTCGGCCAGCGAGGAGGCGGCGCGCCGCGTCATCCCGATCAGCGGAATGCCGAAGCGGCGGGTGTAGGCGATGATGTCCGCCAGCTCGTGCGTCTCGCCGGAGTTGGAGAGCGCCACCACCGCGTCGATCCTGGCGATCATGCCGAGGTCGCCGTGGCTGGCCTCGCCCGGATGGACGAAGAAGGCCGGCGTGCCGGTGGAGGCCATGGTCGCGGCGATCTTGCGGGCGACATGGCCCGACTTGCCCATGCCGGTGACGACGACGCGGCCTTCGATGCCCTGCAGGATGTCGAGCGCCCGCAGGAACTCCCCATCAAGGCTGCCGGCCAGCGCGATCAGCGCATCGGCCTCCGTCCGCAGGACGCGGGTGGCGCAGGCGAGATCGCGGTTCTCCACTTCGGTCGAAGCGGTGGAGCTGTCGGCCAGGCTGCCAGTCAGGCTGGAGGTGATAACGCTGGTCAAGGCTGTCATGCCTTCCATTCAAAAGGCCCGTCCGCGGGCCGTTCACACCACAGGCCCCGCAACGGGCCGTTCACAAACACGGCGCCTGCCCGGAGGACTCCCGGCAGGCGCGGCGTGCAGTATGCCCCCCGGCGGACGCCGGGTCAAATCCACGGCCGGTCAGGGGGTGAGGTGTCGCAGGTGGCTCCCTCTCCCGTCCCGGGAGAGGGCTTTATCGGCGTCAGTGCGCCAGAATGTCCGGGGTTTCCCAGCCGCCGAGGTCCAGCTCGCCGCGGGCGGGGAGGAAGTCGAAGCAGGCCTGGGCCAGATGGGTGCGGCCCTCGCGCGCCAGCATGACGTCCAGCTTCGCCTTCAGGTCATGCAGGTGCAGCACGTCGGATGCCGCATACTTCATCTGGTCGGTGGTCAGTTCCGGCGCGCCCCAGTCGGAGGACTGCTGCTGCTTGGAGATCTCGACGCCCAGCAGGTCCTTGCACAGATCCTTCAGGCCATGGCGGTCGGTGAAGGTGCGGACCAGCTTGGAGGCCACCTTGGTGCAATAGACCGGCTGGCAGCTGACGCCGAGATAGGCCTTCATCACCGCCACGTCGAAGCGGGCGAAGTGGAACAGCTTGGTCACGCCGGGGTTGGTCAGCAGGCGCTTCAGGTTCGGCGCCTCGTACTGGCCGGGGCGGAACTGGACCAGATGGACGGCGCCGTCGCCGGCCGACAGCTGCACCAGGCAGAGGCGGTCGCGGTGAGGGTTCAGACCCATGGTCTCGGTGTCGATGGCCACGCAATTGTCGCGGGCGCCGGCGGCGAGGTCGAGGCCGTCTGGGAGGTCGCCGTCATGAAGGTCGATGGGCATGGTCGATTCCCGGGTGGTCAGGCCCCCGGCCATGGACCCTAGAAACGACGAACGCCGCTCTGCACTATCCCCTTCTCAATCGAAGGAGCTGTGCATGCGGCGCAGCCGGGTAGAAAGAAATGGTGCCCAGGAGAAGACTCGAACTTCCACGACATTTCTGCCACAGGTACCTGAAACCTGCGCGTCTACCAATTCCGCCACCTGGGCTCGGTGCTCGGTGTGTGGGCGGTTGTTTAATGATCCGGCCGGGGGGCGTCAACAGCTTTTTTTCGACCCCTTCATTTTTTTGTCGCACGGCACGGGGCGCGGCGATGCAGTCCCTAGCTTGGCGGCGGTCCATTCGCTATAAGCATGCCCGCAGTTCCAGCAGTCATCCAGGCGACACACAGTCGGACGACGCGCGGGGGGGCGCGAGGCGGGCCGTGGAAAGGCCGCCGCGCGGAAACCCCGGTTCCCCCCTGGATTTGGCGCGCAACGACACGGGAGACGGTCGATGTCCTATCGCACTCAGGTTATCACGGTGTTCGGCGGTTCGGGCTTCATCGGCCGCCACCTGATCCGGCGCCTCGCCAAGTCGGGCGCCCTCATCCGCATCGCCACCCGCAATCCGGGCAAGGCCACCTTCCTGAAGACGGCCGGCGCCGTCGGCCAGATCGTGCCGTTCGCCACCGACTGCACCGACGACGTGTCGGTCGCCCGCGCCCTGCAGGGGGCGGACGTCGCCATCAACCTGCTGGGCGTGCTGTACGAGCGCGGAAGCCAGAGCTTCCAGGGCGTGCATGTCGACGCCGCCTCGCGCATCGCCCGGCTGGCCGCCGCGGCCGGCGTCAACCGGCTGATCCATGTCTCCGCCATCGGCGCCGACGCCTCTTCGCCGTCGGTCTATGCCCGCTCCAAGGCGGCCGGCGAGCAGGCGGTGCTGTCCGCCTTCCCGGCGGCGACGATCCTGCGCCCCAGCATCGTCTTCGGGCCGGAGGACAACTTCTTCAACAAGTTCGCCGCGATGGCGCAAAAGGCCCCCGCCCTGCCGCTGATCGGCGGCGGCAAGACGCTGTTCCAGCCGGTCTATGTCGGCGATCTGGCCGACGCCGTCGTCGCCGCGCTGGAGAGCGACGGCAGCCGCGGCAAGACCTATGAGCTGGGCGGCCCGCGCGTCTACACCTTCCGCGAACTGCTGGAACTGACCCAGAAGGACATCCAGCGCCATCGTCCGCTGGTGACCATCCCCTGGAACTTCGCCGAATCGCTGGGCGGCATCCTGGAGAAGGTTCCGCTGCTGGCGCCGGCGCTGACCCGCGATCAGGTCGCGCTGCTGAAGCGCGACAACGTCGTCTCCCCGACCGCGCTGGGCTTCAAGGATCTCGGCATCACCGAGCTGGCGACCTGCGAGGTGATCCTGCCGACCTACCTGTCGCGCTTCATCGTCGGCGGCAAGTACAGCGGCGCGACCAACAACGCGCACTGATTGGGCGGGTCAGGTCCATGACACCCGAAAGCCCCGGCCCCCGCGCCGGGGTTTTTGCGTTCTCAAGGCTGCGCGCGCTGGCCGCCTTCGCCTGCGGTGCGGTCATCGGCACGCTGGGCGGCCTGATCGGGCTGGGCGGGGCGGAGTTCCGCCTGCCGCTGCTGATCGGCGCCTTCCGCTTTGCCGCGCTCGACGCCGTCATCCTGAACAAGGCGATGAGCCTCGTCGTGGTCGCCGCCGCCCTGCCCTTGCGCGCCGGGACCGTGCCGCTAGGCCTCGTCGCCGCCAATGGCGCGGTGGTCGCCACCCTGCTGGCCGGCAGCCTGCTGGGCGCCTGGATCGGCGCCGGCTGGGCAATGCGGATGGAGGCGGCCCGGCTGCAGCGGGTGATGGCCGCGCTGCTGGCGCTGATCGCCGCCGTCCTGCTGTTCGGGCACGGCCTGTCTGGAGGGGCGGGTCCGCTGCTGGAGGGGCCGGCGCTGACTGTTGCCGGGGTCTCCGCGGGCTTTGGCATCGGAGTCGTCGCGTCGCTGCTGGGCGTGGCCGGCGGCGAGCTGCTAATCCCGACGCTGGTGCTGCTGTTCGGGGTGGACGTGAAGCTGGCGGGCAGCCTGTCGCTGGCGATCAGCCTGCCGACCATGATCGTCGGTTTCTCCCGCTACGCCCGCGACCGCAGCCTGACCCTGCTGGTCCGGCAGCGCGGCTTCGTCCTGCTGATGGCAGCGGGGTCGCTGGCCGGCGCCTTCCTTGGCGGGCTGCTGCTGGGCGTGGTGCCGGAGTGGCTGCTGCTGCCGGTGCTGGCGGCGATCCTGCTGCTGTCGGCCGTCCGGATGTGGCGGCATTGAAGAGTTCCCGCCGGTCTCCGGCATGGCACGCCTGCCCCATCGTCGCTTGAATTTCCGGCATGGCGCCGTCATGTCGGCGGTTCAACTGTGGCGGGAACGGCGATGACGGGTGCAGAGGATATCCGGGGCGTGTCGAGGCGGATGGTGGAACAGGCATCCGCCGCGCGCTGGGCGACCGTCGCCGCCTTTTTCCTGAACGGCACCGTCTTCGGCGTCTGGGCCACGCAGATCCCGCTGCTGAAGAACCGGCTGGACCTCAGCCCGGCGGTGCTGGGCGTGGCTCTGCTCTGCCTTGCCGTCGGCGCCCTGACGGCGATGATCGCCAGCGGCCCGCTGCTGGGGCGGATCGGCAGCGCGCCGGTGACGCGGGTGACCGCCCTGCTGTTCGCCGGGCTGCTGCCGCTGCCGGCGCTGGTGCCGGACGTGGTGACGCTGTGCATCGTGCTGGCGCTGTTCGGCGCGTCGGGCGGCACCATGGACGTCGCCATGAACGCGCAGGGCGCCCTGGTGGAGCGGCGGCTCGGCCGGCCGATCATGTCGTCGCTGCACGGGATGTGGAGCCTGGGCGGACTGGCCGGTGCCGGCCTCGGCGGTCTGCTGCTGCCGCTGATGCCGGCGGCGGCGCAGGCCGCGCTGGTGTCGGCCGGGCTGCTCGTGCCCTTCCTGCTGCTGCAGGGGCGTTTCCTGCCCGACCGCAATGCCGGCGGCGGCGCACTGGTGCTGCCCGACCGTAAGACCCTGCTGCTGGGGCTGCTGGCCGCCCTGTCCTTCATGAGCGAGGGCGCCATCCTCGACTGGAGCGCCATCCACCTGCGCGACGACCTTGGCGCGCCGGCCTCCATCGCCGGCATGGGGTTCGGCGTGTTCTGCGCCGCCATGGCGGTGGGACGGTTCAGCGGCGACCGGCTGCGCCATCGCTTCGGCGGGGCGACGCTGATGCGCGCCGGCGGGCTGCTGGCCGCGTCCGGGCTGGGGCTCGTGCTGGCGGGAGGAATGGTCGCGGACGGGACGCCGCTGCTGGCGATCGCCGGTTTCGGGCTGACCGGGATCGGCCTGTCGAACATGGTGCCGGTGCTGTTCAGCACGGCGGGCGCGGTGGAGACCGGGCATCCCGACCATGCGGTCGCCGCGGTGTCCACCATGGGCTATGCCGGCGTGCTGACCGGTCCGCCGCTGGTCGGCTTCATCGCCGAAGCGACCAGCCTCGCCACCGCCTTCGCGCTGATCGCGCTGCTGGCGCTGGGGATGGCCGCTGCCGCGGCCCGTGCGGTGCCACGGCAGGCTGGTTGAGGATCACAGATACAGGAACGCCAGCATGCCGGTGCCGACGGCGATGCGGTACCAGCCGAAGGGGGTGAAGCCGTAGCGGCCGACGAAGTCGACCAGCGTCTTCACCACCAGGGCCGCGGCGATGAAGGCGGTGATGAAGCCGACCAGGATCAGCAGGCCGCTGTCGAAGCTCATCCCCGACCAGTTCTTGTACAGGTCGTAGACGGTGGCGCCGGCCATGGTCGGCACCGCCAGGAAGAAGGAGAACTCGGCCGCCGCCTTGCGGTCGACGCCCATCAGCAGCGCGCCCAGGATGCTGGCGCCCGAGCGCGACACGCCCGGCACCAGCGCCAGGCACTGGCAGAAGCCGATCTTCAGCGCCAGCGGGGCGGAGAAATTCTCGATCTGGTGATAGCGGGCGACCGGGATCAGCCGCTCCGCCATCAGGATGGCGATGCCGCCCACGATCAGCGCGATGCTGACCACGGTCGGGTTGAACAGCACCGACTTGATGATGCCGTGCAGCCCGGCGCCCAGCACCATCGCCGGCAGGAAGGCGATCAGCACCGCCATGACGAAGCGCCGCGCGCCCGGATCGTCCTTCAGCCCTGTGGCAACACGCCACAGCCGGTGGAAATAGACGACGCAGATCGCCAGAATGGCGCCAAGCTGGATCACCACCTCGAACACCTTGCCGGGCGGTCCCTGGAAGCCCAGCAGCTCGTCCAGCATGATGAGGTGGCCGGTCGAGGAGACGGGCAGGAACTCGGTCAGCCCCTCCACCAGCCCCATGAGTGTGGCGTCCAGATATTGATCGATCATCATCGCGGCACGCAGCCTTCGGCAGGTTGGATGTTGCGGCGCTTATAGCAGGGCATGGCCGCGCTTGGCGATGGCGAGGGTTCGGTACTCCTATTCGAGCGATAGTCCTGTTTCGAGACTAATTTTCTGTCTCGTTTTTGTGACACCCTACCGCCACGCCTACGCATTCCAGCCTTGCGAAGGAAAAGGTCAACAAACCGGACCTATCGGCGCTTTTGTGCTTTCGCGGGCTGATCGCATGCGTTATATGACGAGCGTCCGCCACTTTGCGGACGTTCGATTTCAACCCAGCCGGTCGGTGTAGGCCAACGCCGCAGCCCCCGGTCAGGCCCAGCAAGGCGATGTCCCGTGGCAGACAGCGGGGCCGCGAAGCGAAGGAGCAGACGTCATGGCGAACCAGAAAATGTTGGGCTTCGTGCACACCGCGCAGAAGATGCCCGACAAGCGGTCTGCCGCCGACCGCCGCCACGACTTCGCGGAAATCTACGCCCGCTTCAGCGACGAGCGCGCCGTCGAGCAGGCCAACCGCTGCTCGCAGTGCGGCGTTCCCTTCTGCCAGGTGCATTGCCCGGTCTCCAACAACATCCCCGACTGGCTGAAGCTGACCGCCGAGGACCGTCTGGAGGAGGCTTACGAGGTCTCCCAGGCCACCAACAACTTCCCCGAAATCTGCGGCCGCATCTGCCCGCAGGACCGCCTGTGCGAGGGCAACTGCGTCATTGAGCAGTCGACCCACGGCGCCGTCACCATCGGCTCGGTCGAGAAGTACATCAACGACACCGCCTGGGAAAACGGCTGGGTCAAGCCGCGCAAGCCGGCCCGTGAACTCGGCCTGTCGGTCGGCGTGATCGGCGCCGGCCCGGCCGGCCTCGCCGCCGCCGAGGAACTGCGCGCCAAGGGCTACGAGGTCCATGTCTACGACCGCTATGACCGCATGGGCGGCCTGATGGTCTACGGCATCCCCGGCTTCAAGCTGGAGAAGGACGTCGTCGCCCGCCGCGTCCAGCGTCTGGCCGATGCCGGCGTGATCTTCCATCCGAATTTCGAGGTCGGCCGCGACGCCTCGCTGGCCGAGCTGCGCGAGCGCCACGTCACCATCCTGATCGCCACCGGCGTCTACAAGGCCCGCGACATCAAGGCCCCCGGCTCGGGGCTGAAGAACATCGTCCCGGCGCTGGATTACCTGACCGCCTCCAACAAGGTCGGCCTGGGCGACTCGGTCGAGGCCTACGAGGACGGCTCGCTGAATGCCGCCGGCAAGAAGGTGGTGGTGCTCGGCGGCGGCGACACCGCGATGGACTGCGTGCGCACGGCGATCCGCCAGGGTGCGACCTCCGTCAAGTGCCTGTACCGCCGCGACCGCAAGAACATGCCGGGCTCGCAGCGCGAAGTGGCGCATGCCGAGGAAGAGGGCGTCGAGTTCGTCTGGCAGGCGGCTCCCGAAGCCTTCACCGGCAACGACGTGGTGACCGGCGTCCGCGCCGTGCGCATCCATCTGGGCGTCGCCGACGCCACCGGCCGCCAGACCCCGCAGGTGATCGAGGGCTCCGAGTTCACCGAGCCGGCCGACCTCGTCATCAAGGCTCTCGGCTTCGAGCCGGAGGATCTGCCGGGCATGTTCGGCTCGCCCGACCTGACCGTCACCCGCTGGGGCACGCTGCTGGTCGACCACCGCACCAAGATGACCAGCCTGGACGGCGTCTTCGCCGCCGGCGACATCGTCCGCGGCGCCTCGCTGGTGGTGTGGGCCATCCGCGACGGCCGCGACGCCTCCGACGCCATGCACGCCTACGCCCAGACCGTCGGCGCGCCGAAGCTGGCCGTCGCGGCTGAGTAAGGCTCTTCTTCTTTCCACTATTAGAACACCGTCTACCCCAGGGGGCCTTCCCTTCGGCCCCCCAGGTCAACGTCCAGACTGTGAAAGGGTCGTTCCATGACCACCGAGTTGAACCAGGGTGAGCAGTTCGTCGCCGATTTCCGCGCCAACGCCGCGGCGCTGACCACTGCCCACGCCTACAATCCGGCCGACGAGCACGACGCCTGCGGCGTCGGCTTCATCGCCGCGATCGACGGCAAGCCCCGCCGTTCGGTGGTCGAGAAAGGCATCGAGGCCCTGAAGGCGGTCTGGCACCGCGGTGCGGTGGACGCCGACGGCAAGACCGGCGACGGCGCCGGCATCCATGTCCAGGTGCCGCAGAAGTTCTTCAAGGACCACGTCAAGGTCATCGGCCACACCCCGCCGGAGAACAATCTGGCGGTCGGTCAGGTCTTCCTGCCGCGCATCAGCCTGGACGCGCAGGAAGCCTGCCGCTGCATCGTCGAGACCGAGATCCTGGCATTCGGCTACTACATCTATGGCTGGCGTCAGGTGCCGATCAACGTCGACATCATCGGCGAGAAGGCCAACGCCACCCGGCCTGAGATCGAGCAGATCATCATCGGCAATGCCAAGGGCGTGTCGGACGAGCAGTTCGAACTCGACCTCTACATCATCCGCCGCCGGATCGAGAAGGCGGTGCAGAACGAGCGCATCAACGACTTCTACATCTGCTCGCTGTCGGCGCGCTCGATCATCTACAAGGGCATGTTCCTCGCCGAACAGCTGTCCACCTTCTATCCGGACCTGACCGACGACCGCTTCGAGTCGTCCTTCGCCATCTACCACCAGCGCTATTCGACCAACACCTTCCCGACCTGGCCGCTGGCCCAGCCCTTCCGCATGCTCGCCCACAACGGCGAGATCAACACGCTGAAGGGCAACGTCAACTGGATGAAGGCGCACGAGACCCGGATGGAGCATCCGGTGTTCGGCGCCAACATGGGCGACCTGAAGCCGGTGATCGGCGTCGGCCTGTCCGACTCCGGTGCGCTGGACACGGTGTTCGAGGTGATGGTCCGCGCCGGCCGCACCGCGCCGATGGTCAAGATGATGCTGGTGCCGCAGGCGCTGACCAGCTCGCAGACCACGCCGGACAACCACAAGGCCCTGATCGCCTACTGCAACTCCGTCATGGAGCCGTGGGACGGCCCGGCGGCGCTGGCGATGACCGACGGCCGCTGGGTCGTCGGCGGCATGGACCGCAACGGCCTGCGCCCGATGCGCTACACCATCACCACCGACGGCCTGATCATCGCCGGCTCCGAGACCGGCATGGTCAAGATCGAGGAGAACCAGGTGATCGAGAAGGGCCGCCTCGGCCCGGGCGAGATGATCGCCGTCGACCTCCAGGCCGGCAAGCTGTTCCACGACCGTGAGCTGAAGGACCATCTGGCCGGCCAGAAGCCGTGGGGCCAGTGGGTCAAGAACACCACGCACCTGGACGAGCTGGTGAAGTCCGCCGCGCTGAAGGGCGAGCCGTCGGAGATGGAGAAGGAGGAGCTGCGCCGTCGCCAGATGGCCTTCGGCCTCGCCATGGAAGACATGGAGCTGATCCTCCACCCGATGGCCGAGGACGGCAAGGAAGCCATCGGCTCGATGGGCGACGACAGCCCGATCGCCGTGCTGTCCGACAAGTACCGCGGCCTGCACCACTTCTTCCGCCAGAACTTCTCCCAGGTCACCAATCCGCCCATCGACTCGCTTCGCGAGCGCCGGGTGATGAGCCTGAAGACGCGGCTGGGCAACCTCGGCAACATCCTGGACGAGGATGA
Organism: Azospirillum sp. TSO5; assembly: GCF_003116065.1. Lineage (NCBI taxonomy): Bacteria > Pseudomonadati > Pseudomonadota > Alphaproteobacteria > Rhodospirillales > Azospirillaceae > Azospirillum > Azospirillum sp. TSO5. Next base: position 84,839 of record NZ_LGQY01000060.1, read on the forward strand.
GAGCCAGACCCGGTTGCTGCAACTCGACAGCCCGGTGCTGACCACCGCCGAATTCCACGCCATGCGTGAGTATATGGGCGAGACGGCGGCGGTGATCGACGCCACCTTCCCGGTGGATGGCGGCCCCGACGCCCTGCGCGACGCCCTGCGCCGCATCCGCCAGGAGGCGGAGGATGCCGTGCGCGGCGGTGCCAACCACGTCATCCTGACCGACGAGGCGATGGGCCCGGCCCGCGCCGCCATCCCGGCCATCCTGGCGACCGGTGCGGTCCACACCCACCTGATCCGCTCCAACCTGCGCACCTTCACCTCGCTGAACCTGCGCACGGCGGAATGCCTGGACACCCATTACTTCGCGGTGCTGATCGGCGTCGGCGCCACCACCGTCAACGCCTATCTGGCGCAGGAAGCGGTGGCCGAGCGCCAGCGCCGCGGCCTGCTCGGTTCGCTGTCGCTGGAAAAGGCGATGACGAACTACAAGAAGGCCATCGACGACGGCCTGCTGAAGATCATGTCCAAGATGGGCATCTCGGTCATCAGCAGCTACCGCGGCGGCGGCAACTTCGAAGCCATCGGTCTGTCGCGCGCGCTCGTCGCCGAGCATTTCCCGGCGATGGTCAGCCGCATCTCCGGCATCGGCCTGAACGGCATCCAGAAGAAGGTTCTGGAGCAGCACGCGCTGGCCTATGCCGGCGAAGCGCTGCCGCTGCCGGTCGGCGGCTTCTACCGCTTCCGCAAGTCGGGCGACCGCCATGGCTGGGAGGGTGGGATCATCCACACTCTGCAGCAGGCCGTCACCAACGACAGCTACACCACCTTCAAGAAGTATTCGGAGCAGGTGAACAAGCGGCCGCCGATGCAGCTGCGCGACCTGCTGGAGTTCCGTACCACCAAGGCCGCCGTTCCGGTGGACGAGGTCGAGAGCATCACCGCCATCCGCAAGCGCTTCATCACGCCGGGCATGTCGATGGGCGCCCTGTCGCCCGAGGCGCACGGCACGCTGAACGTCGCCATGAACCGCATCGGCGCCAAGTCCGACTCGGGCGAGGGCGGTGAGGATCCGGCGCGCTTCCGCCCGGACAAGAACGGCGACAACTGGAACTCCGCCATCAAGCAGGTGGCGTCGGGCCGCTTCGGCGTCACCGCCGAGTACCTGAACCAGTGCCGCGAGCTGGAGATCAAGGTCGCCCAGGGCGCCAAGCCCGGCGAAGGCGGCCAGCTGCCCGGCTTCAAGGTGACGGAGATGATCGCGCGGCTGCGTCACTCGACGCCGGGCGTGATGCTCATCAGCCCGCCGCCGCACCACGACATCTACTCGATCGAGGATCTGGCGCAGCTCATCTATGACCTGAAGCAGATCAACCCGGACGCCAAGGTCACGGTGAAGCTGGTCAGCCGGTCGGGCATCGGCACCATTGCCGCCGGTGTCGCCAAGGCGAATGCCGACATCATCCTGATCTCCGGCAACTCCGGCGGCACCGGCGCCAGCCCGCAGACCTCGATCAAGTTCGCCGGCCTGCCCTGGGAGATGGGCCTGTCGGAGGTGCATCAGGTCCTGACGCTGAACAAGCTGCGCCACCGCGTGCGGCTGCGCACCGACGGCGGCCTGAAGACCGGCCGCGACATCGTCATCGCCGCCATGCTGGGCGCTGAGGAGTTCGGCATCGGCACCGCCAGCCTGATCGCCATGGGCTGCATCATGGTCCGGCAGTGCCATTCCAACACCTGCCCGGTCGGCGTCTGCGTGCAGGACGAGAAGCTGCGCGAGAAGTTCGTCGGCACGCCGGAGAAGGTCGTCAACCTCTTCACCTTCCTGGCCGAAGAGGTCCGCGAGATCCTGGCCCGCCTGGGCTTCCGCTCGCTGACCGAGGTGATCGGCCGCACCGACCTGCTGCATCAGGTCAGCCGCGGCGGCGCCCACCTCGACGACCTCGACCTCAACCCGCTGCTGGCCCAGGTCGATCCGGGCGAGAACGCCCGCTACTGCACCCTGCAGGGCCGCAACGAGGTGCCGGACACGCTGGACGCCCGCATCGTCGCCGATGCCCGCCCGCTGTTCGAGGAAGGCGAGAAGATGCAGCTCGCCTACAATGCCCGCAACACGCAGCGCGCCATCGGCACGCGGCTGTCCTCGATGGTCACGCGGAAGTTCGGGATGTTCGGGCTGCAGCCCGGCCACATCACCGTCCGCCTGCGCGGCACCGCCGGCCAGTCCCTGGGCGCCTTCGCCGTCCAGGGCATCAAGCTGGAGGTGATGGGCGACGCCAACGACTATGTCGGCAAGGGCCTGTCGGGCGGCACCATCGTCGTCCGTCCGGCGACCAGCAGCCCGCTGGAGTCGAACAGGAACACCATCATCGGCAACACGGTGCTGTACGGCGCCACCGCCGGCAAGCTGTTCGCCGCCGGTCAGGCCGGTGAGCGGTTCGCGGTGCGCAACTCCGGCGCCACCGTGGTGGTGGAGGGCTGCGGCTCCAACGGCTGCGAGTACATGACGGGCGGCACGGCGGTCATCCTGGGCAAGGTCGGCGACAACTTCGCCGCCGGCATGACCGGGGGCATGGCCTACCTCTACGACCCGGAAGACTCGCTGCCGCTGCACATCAACGAGGAAAGCGTCATCTTCCAGCGGATCGAGGTGCCCCATTACGAGGCCCAGCTCCGCGCCCTGATCGAGGAGCACGTCGCCGAGACGCAGAGCCGTTTCGCCGCCGAGATCCTCAACGACTGGCAGCGCGAACTCGGCCACTTCTGGCAGGTGGTTCCGAAGGAGATGCTGCACCGTCTGGCCGTGCCGGTGACCCTGCCGCGCGCCATCCCGGCGGAGTAAGGACCGGCCAAGCCCGCACAGCGGAATATCCCCTCTCCCCCCCGGGGAGAGGGTTAGGGTGAGGGGGATGCGCGGCGAGGATCTTCAAGAACCGCGTGCGCCCCTGATTCCCACCAAACCCACGCTGTGCATCCCCCTCACCCCGCCCCTCTCCCCAGGGGGGAGAGGGAGTCGAGGGACGGACATGAGAACGGCGCGCCATCCGGCAGGACGGCGCGCCGTTTTTCTTTTGCGGTTGCGTCAACCGGCGGTCGGGGGCAACTCCAGCACCATGACGATGCTGTCGAAGCGGTTGCCGGGTGGAAACTCCATTGAAGTCCGACCGGTCGCGACGAAGCCGGCCGAGGCATAGAACTCCTCCGCCACCAGGCTGGCGTAGCACAGCATCCGCGATGCGCCCGCCGCCGCGGCATCGGCGACGCAGCGGTCGAGCAGCGCCCGCCCGACGCCACGGCGCAGCCAGCCGGGATGGGTGGCGAAGTGCCGGACATGGGCCAGTCCGGGCTGCGGCGCACGGGTCGGCTCGCCCGGCCAGTCAAAGCTCCAGCCGCCGCAGCCGACCGGCGTGCCGTCCGCCGCCTCCGCCAGATAATAGGTACCGGCGCCCAGCAGCGCCGGATTTGACCGGGTGATGATCGGCAGCACCCGCTCCATCACCTCCGGCGGATAGCCGGCGGGCATCAGGGCCGGGTAGGAGGCCGTCAGCACCGTATCCACCGCGCCGGCATCGTCCGGCCACGCCCGGCGGATGGTAAAGGCGGGATCGCTCAAGGCTCGAATTCCCACGGCTCCGCCTTGGCCGCCGCAATCCACTCCCGCATTGCCGGCAGGGCCTGCACCGCGTCCATATAGGCGCGCGACTCGGGCGATACCGCGACGCCATAGGTCTCCAGCCGCGTCACCACCGGGGCGAACATGGCGTCGGCGATGGTGAAGGCGCCGAACAGGAACGGCCCGCCCGCCGGCTTGCCGAAGCGGGTGCGGGCATCGGCCCACAGCGCCTCGATCCGGGCGATGTCGGCGGCGGTCGCCTCGGTCATGCCCTGGCCCTTGCGGTCGCGCTTGAGGTCCATCGACATGGTGGTGCGCAGCGAGACGAAGCCGGAATGCATCTCCGCCGACACCGCCCGCGCCACCGCCCGCGCCGCCCGGTCCGCCGGCCACAGCCCGGCCTCGGGCGCCAATTCCGCCACATACTCGCAGATTGCCAGCGAGTCCCAGACGGTCAGCCCGTCATGGATCAGGGTGGGCACGCGGCCCGACGGCGAATGCTCGGCGATTCGGGCGGCGGTGTCGGGCTGGCGCAGGGGAATGACGGTCTCGGTGAAGGCCAGCCCGGTGTGCTTGAGCGCCAGCCACGGGCGCAGCGACCAGGACGAATAGGTCTTGTTCCCCATCACCAGGGTCAGATCGGACATCGGACGGCACCTTTCGAAACGGGCAAACAGCGGGGGCGTGAGCATGACCCACCTCACGGACTGCAACAAGCCTTCCGGTTGCGCCGGGGCAGGCATCCACCCTACCCGCGCGACAAACCTCCTCCGGATGTTTCATTGGAGCGGCTATACTGAGCAGCTGAATGGGCGGCTGAATGGGCGAATGGGCAATCCATTTGGAAAACGTCGTTGATCTGTGGCTTTCCGCGAGGCACTCCATGACCCGGAAACTGTTCTGGGACGATCCCTACCGCACCCGCCTGGAAACCCGCATTGCCGGGGTGGACGGCGACGAGATTACGTTGGAGGCCACCATCCTCTACGCGCTTTCCGGTGGGCAGGAGAGCGATGCCGGCACGATCGGCGGCTTTGAGGTGCTGGAAGCCCGCAAGGACGGTCGCGAGATCCGCTACAGGTTTGCGCCCGGCCACCGCCTCGCCCCCGGCGACGCCGTTGCGGTGGCGATCGACTGGGAGCGCCGCTACCGGCTGATGCGCCTGCATTTCGCCGCCGAGATCGTGCTTGAACTGGTGATGGCTCGCCTGCCCGGCATCGACAAGGTCGGCGCCCACATCGCCGCCGACAAGGCCCGCATCGACTTCGCCTGGAACGAGCCGCTGACCCCGCTGCTGCCCGAATTCGCCGAACGGGCGGCGCGCATCGTCGCCGCCGACACCCCCATCCTGAGCGGCTTCAGCGACGAGGCCGCCGAACGCCGTTTCTGGGAGATCCCCGGCTTCGCCCGGGTTCCTTGCGGCGGCACGCACCTGCGCCGAACGGGCGAGATCGGTGCGCTGACGCTCAAGCGTCGCAACACCGGCAAGGGCAAGGAGCGGATCGAAATCGCGCTGGCCGATGCTCAAGCTTCGGCCGTGCCCTAGTCGCTTCCCGGCCTCGGCACGCCCGCCCTTCTGCGTCCGCCCGGTTCATCCAAGCGCTGGCGGCTTTCCCTCCCTGTGCTAGGATAATTTGCCTACGGGATTGGGAGGTCATGGCATGTCCCCGATGCGTCATTCCATTGCAGCAGATCGTCCCCCGCCCGGCGCGGGAACAGTGGAACATCGCCGGAAAACTGTTTCATGGTGTTTCATCCGTTCCATCCACCCCCGCCGAAACGGCGGGACGGCCGGACCATGGCGGTCGGATGGAACAGTGGAACATGCTTGGAAAACCGTTCCATCCTGTTCCATCCCTCGACTTTCACAGCCCGCCCATGCCTGCCCGGCGCATCGCACCCCTTTCCAGCCGCCGCCCGGCGCGCCATCCTTGGGGGATGGGCATCCGTGTCGGATGCGTGACGTGATCTCGTGAGAAGGATCCTCAGTCTTGCTCGCCACCCTGCTTGCCGTTGACGGTCCGGACACCGTCGCCCTCACCCCCGTGACCAAGGCCGGGCTGGCCGACTGGCTGGCCGGGCAGTCGCCGGCTGTCGCCTCCTGGGTCAAGGCGGTGGGCTTCACCGGCGAAGCCGGATCGACCGTCTTCCTGCCGGGGCCGGACGGCGCCGTCGCCCATGTGCTGGCCGGCGTGTCGGCCGTTGACGATCTGTGGGCCTTCGCCGGCCTGCCGTCCTCCCTGCCGGCCGGCTCCTACCGGATCGACGCGGCGCTGGATGCGCGGGCGGCGACGCGGGCGGCGCTGGGCTGGGCGCTCGGCAGCTACCGCTTCAGCCGCTACAAGAAGCCGCCCGAGAAGGGCTTCGCCAATCTGGTCTGGCCGGCGGAGGCCGACCACGGCGAGGTGGAGCGGGCGGCGACCGCCACCTGGCTGGTGCGCGATCTGGTGAACACCCCCGCCTGCGACATGGGACCGGCGGAACTGGCCCAGGCGGCGCAGGATCTGGCCGCGGAGTTCGATGCGGCGGTCGAGGTGATCGTCGGGCAGGACCTGCTCGACCGCGACTATCCCGCCGTCCATGCCGTCGGCCGCGCCAGCCCGCGCGAACCGCGGCTGATCGACCTGCGCTGGGGCAACCCGGAACACCCCAAGGTGACCATCGTCGGCAAGGGCGTCTGCTTCGACACCGGCGGGCTGGACCTGAAGCCGTCGTCGGCCATGCTCATCATGAAGAAGGACATGGGCGGGGCGGCGCATGCGCTGGCGCTCGGCCGGATGATCATGATGGCCGGGCTGCCGGTGCGGCTGCGCGTGCTGGTGCCGGCGGTGGAGAATGTCGTGTCGGGCGACAGCTTCAAGCCGCAGGATGTGCTGAAGACCCGCAAGGGCCTGACGGTGGAGGTCGGCAACACCGACGCCGAGGGGCGCCTGATCCTGTGCGACGCGCTGGCCGAGGCGGATTCGGAAAAGCCGGAGCTGCTGATCGACTTCGCCACCCTGACCGGCGCGGCCCGCGTGGCGCTCGGCCCCGACCTGCCGGCGCTGATGTGCAACGACGACGCGCTGGCCAATGACCTGACCGAGGCCGGGACCACGGTCGACGACCCGATGTGGCGACTGCCGCTGTGGGCGCCCTACCGCAAGGGGCTGGACAGCAAGGTGGCGGACATCAACAACGTCACCACCAACGGCTTCGCCGGCGCCATCACCGCCGGGCTGTTCCTGCAGGAATTCGTGTCGAAGGGCACGCCCTGGGCGCATCTCGACACCTATGCCTGGAACGGTTCGGCCCGTCCCGGCCGTCCTGAGGGTGGCGAGGCGCTGGGCCTGCGCGCCGCCTATGCGGTGATCGCCAAGCGGTTCGGCTGACGGCACAGCCGGAGAGGCAAAAGACGGGGTGAAGGGCGGCGAATCGGCTGAATTTGTCCCCGCCCTTCACCCCCGAAGGGATGGAATGCGCAAGGGGATCGTATTAAAACGGAAGATCAGGAAACCTGACGCGTAAGAATGAACCGCTCGCCCGATCGCGAGGCGAGCGGTGGTGGTGGAGGCGGACAGATGGCGTTGAAGGTTCGCGAGGATTACCGGACCCTCACCGGCCCGGAAAAGGCCGCCATCATGATGCTCGCGCTGGGCGAGGAGCATGCCACCAGACTGTTCTCGCTGATGGACGACGAGGAGATCAAGGAGCTGTCCCAGGTGATGGCCAACCTGGGCACGGTGTCGGCCAACCTGATCGAACGCCTGTTCGTCGAGTTCGCCGAACAGATGTCGGCCACCGGCTCGCTGGTCGGCTCCTTCGACTCGACCGAGCGCCTGCTGCTGAAGACCCTGCCGAAGGACAAGGTCGACCAGATCATGGAAGAAATCCGTGGTCCGGCCGGCCGGACGATGTGGGACAAGCTGGCCAACGTCAACGAGTCGGTTCTGTCCAACTATCTGAAGAACGAGTATCCGCAGACCGTCGCCGTCGTCCTGTCCAAGATCCGTCCCGAACATGCCGGCCGGGTGCTGACCCAGCTGCCGGAAAGCTTCGCCATGGAGGTCATCATGCGCATGCTGCGCATGGAGGCGGTGCAGAAGGAGGTTCTGGACGACGTCGAGCGCACGCTGCGCACCGAGTTCATGACCAACCTCGCCCGCACCAGCCGCCGCGACAGCCATGAGATGCTGGCGGAGATCTTCAACGGGCTGGACCGCACCACCGAGCACCGCTTCATGGCCGCCCTGGAGGAACGCAACCGCGACAGCGCCGAGCGCATCAAGTCGCTGATGTTCACCTTCGAGGACCTGTCGAAGCTCGATCCCAGCGGCGTCCAGACGATGCTGCGCACCGTGGACAAGCAGAAGCTCGGCACCGCGCTGAAGGGCGCGTCGGAAACGCTGAAGGATCTGTTCTTCTCCAACATGTCCGAACGCGCCGCCAAGATCCTGCGCGAGGATATGGCCGCCATGGGTCCGGTGCGCGTCCGCGACGTGGACGAGGCGCAGATGTACATGGTCCAGTTGGCGAAGGACCTTGC